>JBGPGB010000091.1:0-6407 GCA_041483595.1 Nitrosotalea sp. | reverse complement strand
TGTGTCACCTGTTATCCCAGTAGATCCTGTTATTCCTGTGTCACCTGTTATCCCAGTAGATCCTGTTATTCCTGTGTCACCTGTTATTCCTGTAGATCCTGTTATTCCTGTGTCACCTGTTATCCCAGTAGATCCTGTTATTCCTGTGTCACCTGTTATCCCAGTAGATCCTGTTATTCCTGTGTCACCTGTTATTCCTGTAGATCCTGTTATTCCTGTGTCACCTGTTATTCCAGTAGATCCTGTTGAACCAGAATGTCCTAATCCTACTCCTTCACCTCTTGTTAATACCAGCAAATTTCCTGCATCTCTTTGAGTTTTTATATATTGAACTATGTCATGGAATGTAGTTGGTGATATGGAATATGCGTTTCCACTATTGTCTATTCCGTGAAACTTGAATGCTATCCATAGGTGATTTACTATTGCATAATCAATTTGGGCTTTTACTGTAGCAAAATTATTTAATGAATAACCATTACCTATTCCCCATATTGGTTCATCATATGTGCCATAATTTACTTTTGAATAAGCCAATTCGTCAACAGACATGTATTTTGGTTGATATGTTACTGGACTAAAAAATTCTGTCCACCCATAATTCTGTCGAATTAAAGCAAATGATGCGGATGTTTCTTTGTTGGATGGTGGTATGAAACCGTTTATCTCAAATCCTCTGTTTTGTAAATCAGTTTTACTTTGTACTGTCTCATAATACAAAGTATCTGGTGCAGTTGAAGTTGATATTGTTAAATGAGTCTCGGAATGAGATACAAGTTCAAATCCCCTACTCTGTAAATCCAATAATTGTTGTTGTGTCATGTATCCACTTGTTCCAACTCTTTGATTAATTACTGCTATAGTTCCATCCATATCTGTCATGTTTGCATTTATTGCATCCAACTGGTTTGAGAAGGCATGTTCAAAAGTTAATGATACTGCACCTTTTGTTCCATCGTATAATGTTGCAGATGCAGTTTGATTTGAATAAGGTAAAACTGCAAGAACTACTAGTATTGTTGAGATAGCGACCAACCAATAACTGCCAAAGTTTAGGCATGTTTTGGGCATTTTCAAAATTGAAAATACCTCTATGTTTTTAATTGTTTGTCAGAGAATTTTTGTTTTATACTAGTTATCGACAAAAATGCAATCCCCTTTTACGAGGGAGGTTTGCTGTCCATCGGGGTCCTGAGATGATAGTAGGGGGACAAATGCTAAAACTGCAATTAAGATTAACCCCGTCCCATGCCTAATCAATATGGAGATACTGCGTATTTACATTTTATTTTTTATGAACAAAGTGGGCCCAAAATACGCCCTGTTAGTAGATGAATCCCTCCGGTCCATTAATTTTTATTTTCGAACAAATCATAATTTAATTATCAAGATGTTTTCTTTTTAATTCAAATCATCAATAGTCTTATCAAGTAATCTGACAATACTATTTCATGTCAAAAGAAAATCCACCTCAAGAGTGGAACCAATTGTGGATTGAATATAATAAATCGCTCAAGACTTGGAGGGAGGCCTTTGAATCTCTTCAGAGGGCAACCAACGATGTTCAATCAAAATACAGTGAAGCTATGGCAAAGGCATTGAATGACTCGAATGATAAAACCATGAACCAGTTTATTGAGAATTGGCAAAAGTCTATGAGTGACTCGGGAATTGGCGCATTCAAACAATTTGGTGATGCCGGTAATTCTGCAACTGCTACTCAAAAAGTAATGATTAAAACATCTGGACAGGCAATAAATGACTTGATAGCATTAGGAAATAGAATCGGTACAAATACAAGTGTACTTAAAGATGCATCCAAAATTCTCAATGATCCAAATCCAAATAATGACAAAACTGCGTGCGGGAAATTAAGTATGTTCATCAATCAAGTGAATCAAAATCATAAATTGACATCATCACAAAAAGTCCAACTGATAGCAGATGCAAATGCAATTAAAACCAGCATTGGATGTAAGTAAAATTAAATTTTTTATTTTCCAACAAATAATACTTTTCATTATGAAGAGAAAAGTATAAATTCATTCAGGCAAAATTCTCGTCATGGTAAAACCAATTCCAGATGGATATCATTCTGTTACTCCAACATTGACCATTAGCGGAGCATCTGATGCAATAGAGTTTTACAAAAAAGCTTTTGATGCAAAAGAAATTTACAGATTTCCAGGACCAGACGGTAAATCAATAATGCACGCAGAAATCAGGATTGGAAATTCCCCAATCATGCTCTGTGATGAAATGCCAGAAATGGGATGCTTGTCACCTAAATCAACAGGAGGACCAAGCGGTGCCATATACCTGTATGTGAATGATGCAGATTCTGTCTTTAACAAGGCTGTTTCATCAGGAGCAAAACCCATGATGCCAATGATGGACGGGTTTTGGGGAGACCGGGTAGGTTCACTTACAGATCCTTTTGGGCATAGGTGGACAATAGCAACCAGAAAAAAAGAGATGTCAATAAAAGAGATACAAAAAGCTGGCTCTGAATTCATGAAAAGTCAACACAAGTAAACGTGTAGAAAATTGTCTAATTATAATTCTCATCGATAGAAATGGTAACCAGATATTATTACCTGCAAAAGAAAAATAGGTTGTTTTCTTGTCAGTCCCAGAGCCTGGCTCATCTTGAAAATAACATTCTAACCAATTGAATATAATGTATTGAGCAACAATGTTCACAAACAATGTTTGCTAATCCATAAATATGTGAAAATCAAGTTTACCTATTGAAAACTATATTACTTTTAACCTTGGTAGCAGTCATCTTTTTAGCTGGCGCAGTATTTGCAACTCAGGTCAGCGCACAGTATCAACCACGGTCAGGCCAGTTTCAATTCCAGGGAACGCGTACATCTGTAAATGGAACAACATATGCCAACACCAATTATGGAGTTCAAGTCGCAATACCTGATGGTTGGAGTGGTACTGAGATAAAGCGAACCTCTGGTGCTACAACTGTAACCTTGGCACCTGGAGGATTTCAGTCCATGCAAGGAGGACAGCGTCCTCCAGTTACCATATCTTTATCCATGATGCCAAAGGGCTCTACACAAAATACTCCTCATTTTGGGCAAAGAAATATGCAAGATGGACAAACATGTACCAATTCTACATCAACCAAGACTGTTAATAGCTTGAACTTTAACGAAGTGATTATACAGTGTACTGGAAATGTGACGATGAAGTCCAAGAATGAAATGACTCAGACAAGCACAGCCTATATTACACTTGGATTGAGAGCAGACTCGAACTCTGATTTTGACTCTCAGTCTACAACCTTTGATACCATGCTTGGGACGCTAAAGATTACAAATGCATTGAACACTGTAACTCCATCGAACACTGTAACTCAATCTCAGAGCATTGTAATTCCGTCATGGGTAAAGAAGAATGCCGGCTACTGGTCAACAGGCACTGTTGGCGACTCTGATTTTGTCTCAGGGGTCCAGTATTTAGTTCAGCATGGAGTCATGAGGATACCTCCATCGACATCGACAACAAATTCCTCATCTCATCAGATACCATCTTGGATCAAAACAAATGCTGGTTGGTGGGCCAATGGACAAATATCTGATGACGATTTTGTCAAGGGAATACAGTATCTTATTTCTAGCAATATAATGAAAATATCATAAACTCAATCAAGGTTACAAAAATAAAAATCTGGAAAGATTTTTTGTAGATACTAGGTCAATTGCAATAAACATTGGTACCATCAATCATCTTATCACCTGACCTACAAGTTAAATACTTGAAAAAATTCATAATGAAAATTTTTAACATTTATTTCCATTTATCAGGCACAAATCACGCCGTAATATATCTGACATTTGCGTGATAAACAGAAAGGATGGCATGAAGGAAAAAGAGTCTAACAAGTTTTGGTTTCTAAACCTCAAAGGAACCGCAACCAAAATCAATGAATTGTATAATTTGACTAAATCTAGAATGAAAGTATGAACCAAGTATATAATAAAAAAAATTGAATTATAACAAATTATTTTTCTCTAATCCGATCAATAATGACAATACGTGTTTCCAAAAGTGGAAGGACCATTCTAAATATCACTTAAATAATAAGAAGTTATGATTAAAAATAAATTTTTCATTCTTCCAATATTATTTATTATATTCTCAGCTCCATCTTTTTCTTCCCAAGATGTAAAAGCAATTTCTGCTCATCCAACTGAAACTACGATTACACCCTACAATCCAACTGTACCTATTGGAAAAGCCATGACATTTCACGCAAAGGTTGCTGATCATACCCCTGCGCAGAATACTCCCTATGGTACAGTCACATGGAGTGATGGTGGTAAAGGAGGAAAATTCAGTTCAAGTTCGTGTAAATTGGTACTCTATTCTTCTAGCGAAAGTACATGTTCTGTTACATACACTTCATCAACAGCTGGTTTAGTGACAATAGCTGGATCTTATGGAGGGGGGGATGGTGCTCATGCAGGAAGCTCTGGCATAACACAATTGACAGTAACTTTGCGTACGACTACTATAACAATTACACCCAACCCCGCGACAGCAACTATTGGAAAAGCCATAACATTTCACGCCAAAATTGTAGACTCGGATAGTGGAACAAAGACTACCCCAACTGGTACAGTCACATGGAGTGATGGTGGTAAAGGAGGAATATTCAGTTCAAGTTCATGCACATTGGCAATCTATTCATCTAGTGCAAGCACATGTGCCATTTCATACACTCCATCAATAGGTGGTTCATTGACAATAAATGGAACTTATGGAGGGGATGGTACTCATGCAGATATCTCTGGCATAATGCCATTGACAGTAACTTTGCGTACCACTACTATAACAATTACACCCAACCCTGCAACAGCAACTATTGGAAAAGCCATAACATTTTACGCCAAAGTTAATGACCCCGGCACTGGTACAAAGATTCTCCCAACTGGTACAGTCACATGGGATGATGGTGGTAAAGGAGGAATCTTCAATTCCACTTCATGCACATTGGTAGTCTATTCATCTAGTGCAAGCACATGTGCCATTTCATACACTCCCTCAACAGGTGGCTCATTGACAATAACTGGAACTTATGGAGGAGATGGTGTCCATAAAACAAGCTCTGGCACGACACAATTGACAGTAGCTTTGCGTAGTACTACTACCACCATTACAGGTCCAGTGAATGCAACTAGTGGAACAAAGACAACATTTTCCGCCAAAGTGAATGACCCAGGTACGGGTACAAAGATTCTCCCAACTGGTACAGTCACATGGAGTGATGGTGGTAAAGGAGGAAAATTCAGTTCAAGTTCATGCACATTGGCAATCTATTCCTCTAGTGAAAGCATATGTTCTGTTACATACACCAGATCAACAACTGGTTCGGTGACAATAACTGGAACTTATGGAGGGGATAGTGCTCATGCAGGAAGCTTTGGCACATTAGGATTCAAGGTATACTGAGCCAGACAAGATTGTAAGGAATAATTTTTGTTGTAACAAATATGTGATATAATTTTTAGATGCTAACCTAACTGTAACCTAAGAGATAAGACATAACTCGCACTCGCAAAGTATTTCTGGATTGTTTTTAGCAAGACATTTGACATGTTGACCTGCTTGACACTGGACACATATAGTATTTTTTTCTTCTAATTTAGAATATTTTGGTGCACCATCAAAACCAAATCCGCCGTCTTTTGGTCCAACCATATGTGGTATGGTAATTAACTTGTATTTCTGCATACTCATGATTAAACGCGGTCGTTGCAAACCAAAAATGAACTTGGTAAGTAACCCTTGTGTTGGGAATAAAAAACTGATGATGGATATTACAATGAAATGGATTCTATGGGTTCAATTCTTTTGTATGCAACTAGGGTGATTCACTTACTATGAAAACCCATGTTTTTAGTAAGTTCGTCTAACCAAAAGGAATTGTTATCAAGGCCTAAAACAATTCTCTTATAGAAATTATCTCTTAATTCAATTCTTAGAATCTTCTTATTCCTTGTAACATACCAGAACTCGTTTCCTCTATCTGTCATGTATGTTCCAGCTTTTATCACTCCTGGTAGATATGTTCCAGGTATGCGAATTTCTTTCCATGTAGGGTCTAGTAATTTCCCACTAACTGTGGTTATGTGCGACATGGGGATGTCTATTGATCCATGAATGGAGAGAATTTTTTCAGCTGGAGTAAATTCTATTTTCAAAATTTTATCTATTATTTCTAATTTCACAGATTTTTACTCAATAACCATTATTATAATAATTTCTTGATTTTTTTCCCAATTTTCAAATAAAATAATATCATATGATAAAAGGATTACTTATCTTTCATAAGTAATGGGTCTTAGGCTTTCAAAAAGCCTAATTGTTTTGAATGAAAAATATGT
>JBGPGB010000090.1:0-6457 GCA_041483595.1 Nitrosotalea sp. | reverse complement strand
CCTTTCTTCTCAAATCGATTGTAAAAAAAGGAATTCGCGGACTAGACATAATGGAGGTATGTCCCAATTACGACATTAAAGATAGAACATCCCATCTAGCTTCAAGAATTATTTCCGAAGTAATATCATCAGCATAAACACATCAGACACCTAATACTTTTAACTACCCAGATTGTTAAAAAAACTATGTTTTCTCATTTCACATTAAACCAAGCAAATGAAATACTTCCTTCTATAATTAAGAAATTTAAGAATACCATGATCATGAAAAATGAAGTTATTAGAATCCAGTCTGATTTGGAAACAGACTCAAAGTACAGAACAAATTTTAAGGATTATATCATCAAAAAGCAAGAACTGAATTCCGCTATAACCAATTTTTACAAATCAATAGAAGATTTGGAAGCCTCAGGTGTTACCATAAAGAGTCTAGACGAAGGATTACTTGATTTTCCATCATTAATGTTTAATGAAGAAATTTGGCTCTGTTGGAAAGAAGGAGAAACAGAAATTAAATTCTGGCACGGAAAGGATGAGGGATTTAACGGTAGAAAACCCATCGAAAGTGTAGATTTAGAGAAATTGAGATAATTCCTCAATCCAAACATATATCGAAACAATTCACAGTTATCAGAAATGACAATGTTAAAGGTCTGGTTACGAGCTTTACGAATAAGATTTCTTCTTGCATCAATCATTTCCGTCTGTGTAGGTCTTGCAATTAATGGCTGGCAAAATAAAACAATTGATCTTGGATTTGCAGCTCTTACATTTGTAGGAGTTGTGGCATTACATGCAAGTGTAGACTTGCTAAATGATTATTGGGATTATAAAAGACAAATAGACACTGAGACTAATAGAACAAAATTTAGTGGAGGAACAGGAGTGCTACCCGAAGGATTACTCAAACCAAACCAAGTCTATCGCGCAGGTATGTTGATGCTGATAATAGGTTCCACCATAGGGGCATTTTTCATATTTGAAAGAGGAATAACTATTGCAGTAATTCTAGGATTTGCAATAGTTTCCATCTATTTCTATTCAACAAGAATAGTAGATTCCGGTCTAGGAGAGGTTTTTGTTGCAATCAAAGGTTCCATGATAGTACTTGGTACATACTTTGTTCAAAGTTCACACATAACGATTGAACCAATTATTGCAGGAATTGTTTCAGGCGTTCTCTCATCTGCAGTTCTATTTGTAAATTCCTTTCCAGATTTTGATGCAGATAAGAAACATGGAAGAAAAACTTTAGTAATAATACTTGGAAAACAAAATGCTGCATCAGTCATCTGGATTTTTCCATCATTAATACATGGGATTATTTTTGTTTCAGTATTAACAGGAATCTTTCCAATAATTTCTCTTATTACTTTTGCAACCATACCTATAGCAGTAAGATCTGGAATTTCACTCAAGAAAAATTATCAAAGTTTAGATAGACTTGTTCCCATAATGCAAGGATTTGTCACGTATGGCAGGGTGACAGGGGTGTTGTTTGTCGCTGCCTTTGTGTTAGAGATCGTATTAAAGAATCTTCAGTAGAATTAAATCGCCTATATCTCAAACATAGTGTATGATATCAGGGTTTGCGACACCAGATGGTACTGCAAATTTTGCAAAAAGGCATTTGAATGTGGCAAAAAATCATTTCAAGAATTTTGCTGGTCTTACACTCTCATCCATTGGCGTTGGAACTTATCTTGGAAATCCAGATAATTTAACAGACAAGATGGTAGAAGATGCCATCAAAACATCTATCACATTAGGCATAAACGTCATAGATACAGCAATTAACTATAGAGCACAAAAGGCGGAGAGATCCGTCAGAAAGGCAATTTCAGAACTTGTAGAATCAGGAAGTGTGAAAAGAGAGGAACTTTTCATCAGCACAAAAAATGGATATGTCACAAATGATGGTGACATGAATGAAGAATTTTGGATGAACATACAAAATACCCTTGTAAAACCTGGAGTAATCAAATCTGAAGATATTTCATCAGGATATCATTGTATGACAATACCATACCTACAAGACCAGCTTAAGCGTAGTATGAAAAATTTAGGATTAGATTGCATAGATTTAATGTATCTTCATAATGCCGTGGAAGGTCAGCTTCAAGATATTTCAAAAGATGATTTTATGAAAAAACTAAAAAAAGTGTTCGAGTTTTATGAGACTGAAAGAAAAAACGGTTCAATAAAATATTATGGGATGGCCACCTGGGAGTGTTTTAGAGTTTCAAATAATCATCCTCAATATCTTTCAATTATTGACATCGTAAAATTATCAAAAGAGGTAGGTGGGGTAGACAACGGTTTCAGATTCATCCAGTTACCATACAACATGTATCTTGATCAGGCTCTGACTTTGAAGAATCAACCCATAAATGGAAGTCAATACACTATACTAGAAGCTTCAATGAAACTTGGTATAGGAGTATTTGCAAGCGTTCCACTCATGCAATCTAAATTACTCTCACCCAATGTCTTACCTGAATTCGGCGGATTGTCAAAACCTTCACACAGAGCCATTCAATTTGTTAGATCTACTCCCGGAATTATTGCACCACTCGTGGGACAGAAATCACAAGCTCACGTCCAAGAAAATCTAGATCTTTTATCCACAGACATACTAAGTGAGATTGAGTTTTCTGATTTGATCAAGAAACTATCATCATAATTGTAAGTTTTAAATACAAATATCAGACGAACCTCAATATGCCAGTTGACCCAGTATGTGGAATTGAGCTAGATGAGAGTCTTGCTCTAGTACACGAGTATGAAGGTAAAAAATATTATTTTTGCTGTCATGGCTGCAAAAGAATTTTTGCTAAAAAACCAAACAAGTGGAAGAAAAACTAGATAGGATAACTTCCACACATGCGACAAAAGTGAGAATCTGGATCTATTGAGTAACTGCACTTGGGACATTTCGTGTCAGATTTTGCTATGCTAGACGGCATGTCAAAATATTTTCTATATATTTCGTAATAATACATAGATTCCTTCGATGAAAGACATACCTTTTCTTTTTCAGCATAGTATTTGGATCTCTCAAGAAAAGTAGAATCAAGTACAAAGTTCTCAAGAAAGGACGTTAACCCACTAGTACCAGCACCATCCTGCATGGCTGTTTTCTCTCTCCAAACTATTGATGATGGAAGATTATCTTCAAATGCCTTACGTAGAATCCATTTCCCGTACTTCCTCCCCTTCTCATCATGTATCTTCAAATCAGAGGGAATCTTTTTGGCAAATTCTGACACTTGCGCATTAAGAAATGGAGTATTTAGCGACATACCAATTGATTTGGATATAGATTTGGAAGGAAAGTGCATTACATTCCATATTCTTTCAAGATCTTTGTCTAATTCTTTGCCAGTCAATTTCTTAAAGAAGTTATATCCTGCAAAAAGTTCATCGGCCCCATCTCCAGTCATTATAGATTTACATCCAGATGCTTTGGCAGATTCCATTGTAAGATACAATACAACATTATTACGAATTTCTATTGGATTGAATACTTTGAGTATCTTAATGGTTTGTTCTACCGCAGATAACAATTCTTCAATATTTACAAAGATTACGTCAAGGTTTAGTCCATAAGTCTTTGCCACAAGTTGAGCATACATGAGATCTGTTGAGGGAAAATCTTTTGCAATTAGGGCAAAAGCTGCTACTTTCCCATCTTCAATACATGAGGCAAGAATTGAGCTATCAAGTCCACCTGAGAGAGCAATAGAATCAGATGGACAATCTCTAATAGCTTGTGAGATTAGTGACTTAATTTTGGATATAATTTCTTGCAATTGATGGACCTATCCAGTCCTCTAAAATAAGTCATCATAAAAAAGATGACTAGGTTTAAATATTTTACATTAACATTTTTGCATATGCTTCTTCCATCAGAAATAGAAACTAAGACACTCATACCTGCTTTGAGAGCGATATTGGCAAAAAAATTGATAGAAGAACACAAGATAGGAGAGGAAGAAGTATCAAAATTATTAGGAGTAACTCAAGCTGCTATAAGCAATTATGTCAGAGGAACAAGAGGAGATCCAATTCTAATAAACAAGCTGTTATCAATAAAAGAGGTATCAGAAATGATAACTGATATTTCTAGTAATCTTGCTTCCAAAATGGCATATACTCCAGCAAGTCTCTCAAAGTTCATCGGTCTTTGCAATTACATTAAATCCAGTCTACTAATTTGTGATATTCATCATAATCTAGAATCAAACATAGACGAGGAAGTTTGCAAAGAATGCGAGAGTATGCTTTTAAAAGGTCCTGGTAGTTCCTTTTAGTTTGTTTTTGTTATAATAATTTTAATAGTAGAGATAAGAGTAGGTCCAGATTTTTCCTGTGTCTCTTCACTATCCACAATAATTTCGAGAATTTTTGAATTCCCTTTCATCATATTTTCAGTTACAATATTTGCCACAGCTACTGCGGTAGGTATTGATTGACCCCGAGCTGCAAGTGTGACAGTTTTGTGTCTTACCAAATCAGTCAAAATATCGAGTGCACAAGGTACAATATCTTGTTGATAAATAGTAACTAGTTTACCTTCTGGAGGTACTGAATTATCATTTAACTGAACTTTTTCAATTCCACTCAACAAAACTCTATCACCACCATTTCTGCATTCTATTAAAGTCTTATCGACCAATCATCCATTAATCAAAAAGGTCGATTGGAATATTTTGAAAGTCACCATTTGGTAAAACTCTCCTTATTGTAATAGGAATAACACGCTTTTCAAGTTCTGCATAAGCAAGATCAAGTGATGTTGCAACATCTTTCGGTAATGCTATGAAAGGTGGTGCTCCTAATGACAATTGTAATGCCCTTGCACCAAGTATCCTAGCTTTTTCAAATCGTGTCAAAGTTGGAGGACCTATCATTATCTTACCTTTTCCTGTAGTCTCATATTCAATCGGTACATGAATTGGATCAATGTCAATAATTTCACGTGCGTCAATTATCTTCCTGAGTCTTTCTTGTTCTGCTATTTCCTCTGCGCTAAGCTCTTTCTTTCCTTTTTTCCCTGGCTTTACCTCTTCCTCTTCTTCAGACAAAGATTCAGTTGTTTCGACTATAACAGGTCCTAGAACAGGCTCTTCCTCCTCTACTGGTTGAACCTCTTCTACATCTACGCTTACTTCCTCAGGTTCATCCGACATTGTGATGTTGGATAAAGAAACGTTATATATTCATAATCCTTCTCCACAAAAATGAGTGCAGGGTCAGTTTCTAAGCATGATCTAGTCTTATCCCTAAAAGGCAAGGTAACTCTTAATTTAGAATTAAAGCGTCATCTGGCTCCAAAGACAGTTGGAACTATTATGAGATCATTGCCAATAGAAAGCAACGCGCATATGATGGGGGGCAATATTGCATTCATGGATACGGCCATCAATGCAGGGGGAGAAAAACTTCGAACTCAATTTAAAAAAGGAGATGTTGGATTTTTAGCCTCAAATCGTTCAATTTGTTTTTTTATTGAGGAGGTAGCATCCACAAAATCTATGACGTTAATCGGGAAAATAACATCAAATCTAGAAGGTTTGAAGAATGTAAAACCTGGAGATATATTTACGATAACTCAAGCTGGAACATAAATATGGTGTCCACTATAGCCACCTATCCTTTTTACAGAGCCTTTCTTTAATAGATTTTGCAAGAAGGCATTAGCTGCAGATACTTTGACATTAGTTTGTCTAGAGAGTTCTTGAACTGTGAAAACTTTTGCACCTTTAATGAAATTCATGGCTTGGGCTTCATCTACAATAACAGAGATGTTTGTTCTTTGCTTCTGTTCTTTTCTTTCTCCCTTTTTTTGACCTTCTTTCTTTGAAGATTCTGATGATTGAGATTTTTCTGCTTGTGCAGGAGATTGTTTCTTACCGCCACCCATGTTCATTTCTTTTTCCATCCTATTTATAAACGAACAAAAGTTCAAGAAATTCTAAATACTAGATAAAGTTGTTTTTTGTCATGGGATTAGATGTAATAGAAGAAAAGAACCTAAACGATGTGATAACTTATGCTCTGGATTATCCTACCATGGTTCTATCAGAAGCAAGATCAGGACTCATTACAAACATGGGCGATTTTGCCATGGGACTTTACATAGGATATGTTGGCGGAGTATTTTTTGATGGTTTTCTAAGGAGGAACAAGCGATTCCTAGACTCTGAAGAATACTCTGATTTCCATGCAATCATTTCAAAGAGAATTCCAGAAATTAAATTAAAAATACAAGCACATCTACATAAGAAATAACTCAAACTTTTATCCTATAGATTGTAAGAAACGATATATGAAATTTTCATTCATTGCTGACACCCTAAGTTACATGGCGAATACATCGAAGAGTCTTGAACTAACACAGCAGCTAGTCGTCGTTTTTGATCTTACGCGTCGGGACATGTTACGGAAGGTTGTT
>JBGPGB010000089.1:0-6467 GCA_041483595.1 Nitrosotalea sp. | reverse complement strand
AGTACTACCAGTTGTTCCAGTACTACCAGTTGTTCCAGTACTACCAGTTGTTCCAGTACTACCAGTTGTTCCAGTACTACCAGTTGTTCCAGTACTACCAGTTGTTCCAGTACTACCAGTTGTTCCAGTACTACCAGTTGATCCTGTGGAACCAGTATTGCCCAACCCTACTCCTTCAGACCTTGTTATTATCAGCAAGTTTCCTGCACTTCTCTGGTCTCTGATATATTGTATTATGTTATGGAATATTATTGGTGATGTATCGTATGTACCTGCAGTTTTATCTATGCCATGAAACTTTAGTGCTATCCATAGTTTGTTTGCTATTGCATAATCGATCTGAGTTTTGACATCACTAAACTTTTTTAGCGTATCACCATGCCCTACTCCCCATATTGGTTCGTCATAGATGCCAAAGTTTTGTTTTGAATAATTTAGTTCTTGTAGTGACATATATTTTGGCTGATAAGTTACTGGACTGAAGAATTCTGTCCAGCCGTAGTTTGGTTGAATCAAAGCAAATGATTGCGCAGTTTCTTTGTCATATGGTGGTATAAATCCAGTTATTTTGAATCCCATTTTTTCCAAGTCAGATTTGCTTTGCACAGTTTCATAGTATAGCTGATCCGGTGGAGTAGATGTTGAGATTTGTGCATGTGTCTCCGAGTGTGATGTTATCTCGAACCCTCTGCTCTGCAAGTCTAGTAATTGCTGTTGAGTCATGTATCCACTTAGTCCAACTCTTTGAGCAATTACTGCAACGGTTGCATTCATATCAGTCATGGTTGCGTTGATTGCAGCCAACTGGTTTGAAAATGCATGTTCAAATGTTATTGATACTGCTGCCTTTCTTCCATCATACAATGTTGCTGATGCATATTGATGTGAGATAGGAAGTATGACAAGAAAAACCAATATTATTGAAACGAGAATAAAAGTAAAGTTGTTAGAATCTGCTCTAGCCTTTACAGTCTTCATAAACTTTTGTCTCATATTAGTATTTAATGAAGGGATGAACTTGGATTAGCTGCTCCTGCAAGTATTTGCGAACCAGAACCTGCAAAGGCATAAGGTGAATATCCTGTAGAGGTTGCAGATGTAAATATCAAAAGAACAATAATTGGACCAAGAATTTTAGTAGTACCTAAACTCATCGTAAAACATCTCCTTCCTGATTAGATATAAGGAGGATTTTTCAAAAAAGAAAATAACTTTAAGATGAAATCTAAAACACCTAAGAAATAATACTTGATACTGGAAAAAATTCCAAGCAAGAGTGTCTGGATATTATAATATCAAAGCTTGTACAACTTGGATATCTGAATTTACAAACTAGTCAATGATATATCATATCAAGAACTAGTTGATTGCTCCCCCAGCTTTAATCAAAACTCCGCCACCAGATTTTACAAGAAGATAATTATGTACCAAATCAATGTTCAAACGCAATCCATTTGGAATAGTTAGTACTCCTGATTGCACTATTACATTTGCAGGGGCAGTAAATGTAGAACTTAGAGTGCAACTTGAAGATAAAATCCAATCTCCAGAGGATGGTGGCACACAAGACTGGACCAAAATAGTATAAGCTGTCGTAGATGAAGTACTTGTACCTATAACAAAAGAGTTGATTGCAGTGACTCTGTAATTGTATTGTGTACCTGGTGTAAGACCGGTATCAGAGTATGTAGTGGATATATTGCCAGTATTTGCAACCAAAACAGAGAATCCACCACCAACTGGAGACTCTCGTTCTATCTTGTAGCCTGTAATTGGAGAGCCTCCTGTGTTTGAGGGAATAGTCCAGGAGAGATTAATTTGAGAATCAGAGACGGCATTAGCTGCAAGTCCTGTTGGTGAATCTGGTGATGCAACCTGAGCCAATGCAGCTGCCGCATTAATTCGTCCATAACCAAAAGCCGTATTTGGTACCAAACTTGTAGGACAAGACGGAGAGGTACTTGAAGTGCAAGCTGTGCTAAAGAGCGCACTTTTTATTGCTGCTGGTGTTAGGCTCGGATTAGCTTGTAACAGCAATGCTACAGTACCCGCAACATTAGGTGCTGCCATTGATGTCCCGCTTAATATTGTATATCCACCTGACAAGTAGGAAGAGAAAATACCTACACCTGGTGCAGAAACTCCATGGTCTTGTACTGGGCCACCTTTACTTGAAAATGATGTCATAGTATTGGTATTATCAACAGCAGCTACTGCTATGGTATTGCTTATACATGCTGGTGCACCTACTCCCAAAGTTCCAGCGTTTCCAGCAGCTGCTACAACTGTTATTCCTGCAGCAACTGCGTTATTGATTGCTGTAGTCAAACTTGGAATTATAGCATCACAATTTGATTGTGTCGTAGACATTGGACCTGTTCCAAAACTCATACTGATTACTTTGGCAGTGTTATTTCTTGCCCAATCTATTCCTGCAATTATACCTGAAACTGTACCACTTCCAGTAGAGTCCAAAACTTGATCAATGTAAAATGTAGCTGATGGAGCAACACCTTTTGCACTTGGATTAACCCCTGATGCTCCAACTATACCTGCAACATGTGTTCCATGACCATTACCGTCTACACAGGTATTGGTATTTGTTATCTCACTATGGCATAATCCAATTCTTCCTGAAAATTCAGGATGAGTTGTATCTATTCCTGTATCCAAAATTGCAATTGGCACTCTATATCCTGCATCGCCTGTAGCCCACACTTGATCTGCCTTGATCTGGGTATCTGCAGCAATGTCAAGTGCCTTTACCGTAATATCTGGGTCTATGCTTGCAACATTAGGGTCGTTTCTGAGCTTCTCTATGGCATGACGTGTAAGCTTGGCAGCCACCGCATTTACTCCACTGAAACTTGTCTTGACATCTCCGCCTTCTGATTCTACCAAGGACCTATGCTTTGTAGGATCGTGGTTTTTGAATAGTACCAGAACTGGAATCTTTACTTGCGCTTGTGACAAGGATGTAAATGTAGAATTTTGATTCAACTGGTCTAATGTCATCTTTGCCACGAGATTGTTGCCCTCTCTACTTGTAACTTTGAGTCCCAGTGGCACTAGAAAAGTTGTGTTAGAATCCAGATTGACATAAATCTCAAATTTTCCACTCTGAGTATCGGTATTGAAAAGTTTGCCTGATTTTACTGCCTTTAGGCTGGTTAAATCAAGAGATTTTACACCAATTTGAGGGATTGACTGTATAGTAGAATTATTTTGTAATAAAATTTTTTTATGATGTATGACATTTCTAGAGTCTGATTTACCTGTATCCGCAGATATCATGTTTACACTAGAAACTAGTAGAGAAGATGATAAAAGCAAAATTCCTCCAATCAGAAAATATGAGAGTTTTCTTGATGAGAGCCCCAATATGTTTTCCTAGATTTTAGTATGTATAATATCTTACTCTAAAATTGTAAGTGCTGAAATTCTCCTTGTTTTATTGGAAAAATAATTGTTGAAACCTATTTCACTATCTCATTGTTTACCATTTGCTTTCAAGAGTAGATATCAAAAGTACTATTTTCTGAAGCTCAAAACTTTCCAAGACAAAAGAGACTTTTTCCTGCAAGATTCTCAAAAATCTGTAATGAACTTGACAGGATTGCAATCTTGGGGTAACATAAGTATAGTCTACAAAAAAATACCTATCCGGTAATGGTATAAAAAAATGAACTCATATAGTATCAGAGATACTTGCATCATAAATAGATCCAAGTATTTGATCGTAAATATATGATGAAATTTCTCCTAATTTTTGTTGCACTAGGTATAATGTCTGGCTCTGCCTTTGCCCAAACTTCACAAATTACCATGGCAACTGACAAACAGTCCTATACTACAGATGATATGATAACAATATCTGGAACTCTATCATCGCCTGGGGCCTCAAATAGTGCCGTCATCCAAGTTTTTAGTCCATCCAACACACTAGTTCAGATCGGGACATTTACCATATCGCCTGACGGTACATACTCTACAACAGTCAAAGCAGAAGGCTCATCGTGGACTAGTGATGGTTCCTATACAATCAAAGTTTTGTATGTCTCTCCACCAGTCACTGCAGTAGCATCACAAAATATTTTATTTAAAATTTCACAACAACCTAGTGCACAGGCTCCGCAGCAGTCTTCACAAACTCAGGGAACAACACAAACAAGTCCAGTTCAAGATCAACAAAAAAGCGCGCTAGAAAAAAAAATCCAAGATAGAATTGCACTTGCAAACAAACTAAAAGTGACTCTAAACCAAAATACATCTCAGCCAAATTCACAAGAAATTCCCTTTTGGATTAAAGATTCCGCAAGACGCTGGCATGATGGAACAATTGACAACACAGGATTTGGAAAGAGCATCCAGTACATGGTATCAAGCGGTCTTGTCAAGACCGATTTACAGATTAGCCCTACAGATTCACTTGATCACATTCCATCATGGGTAAAAAATGTAGCAGGCTGGTGGTCAGAAGGTGCAATACAGGATTATGATTATATCAATTCAATACAATTTCTGCTCGATGAGAGGATAATAAAATAATTTTATCTTGACAAGATATGATTTTAAATCAAGTATGGCATAAAGCATTTTTTATTTTACTATCATGACAGAACACTTGGAATATTCAGATATAGTACTTGCAACACTTCCTAAAAGTAATTTTTTAAATCCACCTAGCCCGCGAGAGCCTACTATTATAATGTCGATATCATTAGATTCTGCATAAGACAAAATGGCATCTGTTACAGAATATGTCTTGAGGATTATGCCTTTGAAATTAACCCCGAGTTCCTCTGCCTTTGACTCTAATGTTAATATCTTCTGTGACGCGGCATCTCTTTGTCTTTGCAGCCCCAAGCCTTCAGGAGTGGCAGTCTCTGGAAATTGGTTTTGTTCCAAGATACAGCTGACGGTAATAATATTTGATTTGTATTTTTTTGCCAAGTCCAAGGCATAGCCAAATGCCCGATTGGAATACTCCGAGCCGTCATATGGAACCAAAATGTTGGCTATCTGCATATGTTAAATCATAGTTCAATATAATATAAAATCAAGCAAGAATTTCATTGATGATTCTAGTTAAATTCATAAATGTCTAAAATTGAAATCATACAAAAAAATCCAGGCATTGTCGTTTTCTCTAAACCATGTACCAAATAAAAAGAAAGAAATGTAAAAGCAAATCTGTGCCCTGTAAAACTGCTTAAACTGGCAACCGCAAACTAAATTAAAAGACTGGTCAAAGTGTTTGTACAAATGAAACTTGTAGGAATTCCAGCATATGACGAAGAAAAGACAATAGGGGAATTAGTAAAAAAATCCCTGAAATATTCTGATAAGGTTATAGTTGTAGATGATGGTTCAACTGACAATACAGCAAAAATTGCCAAAGAAAATGGAGCCACAGTAATATCACACAAAAAAAATGAAGGTTATGGAGCATCAGTTATTACATTATTTGACAGGGCAAGACAAGAAGATGCAGATATACTGGTAATACTTGACGGGGATGGACAGCACAACCCGGATCAAATTCCGCTTTTGATTGATACATTACAAGAAAATAATGTTGATGTAGTGATTGGTTCGAGATTTTTAGACAAATCCTCTGAAACACCAGGATATAGGAAAAGAGGAATTAAAATTATTACATCTGCAGCAAACTTTGGAGCAGACTTTAAGGTAAGCGATGCCCAGTCTGGATTTAGGGCATATTCCAAGAGAGCAATAGAATCAATCCATCCTAC
Source organism: Nitrosotalea sp. (assembly GCA_041483595.1). Classification (GTDB taxonomy): domain Archaea; phylum Thermoproteota; class Nitrososphaeria; order Nitrososphaerales; family Nitrosopumilaceae; genus Nitrosotalea. The sequence continues at coordinate 711 of JBGPGB010000089.1, read as the reverse complement.
TGAGACTGGCATGGCAGTATCAACTGAAATTTTATTGAAAATATCAAACAAGGGTCTCTCTATTGCCGAAGTCCCAATTACAGTATCATATGGCGATGAAACCTCAACAGAACATCCGGTGTCACATGGTGTGGGAGTATTGATGAATACTTTGAAGTTTGTCTCAGTCAAGCACCCAATTGCGTTCTACGGATTTCCGGGTTTAGGACTTGTAATAGTTGGCTCTATACTTGCATACCAGTTTTTAGACGCATACTTGAACAGACAAGTAATCTTTTTGGGCTCCCTTATGGCGTCTATCATTTTATTTCTAGTAGGTACAATTCTCTGTGTTACTGCCGTTATACTGTATTCCATGGCTACACTAATACGGGAAAAACAATGAAAGATCTTGGCCAGTTGATTCAAAAGGGACAATTTTGTAAGTTCTTTATTGTTACATCATACATTTTTCATAAATCCTCGATATAATTTCTAAATAAAATGATTTTAACACAAAAAATGAACAAATGATCCATCAAGCTTATATATCAATTTTAGTTCAAAAATTACAATAACTATGTACAACGAAATATTACGAAAAATAACTAGTCTAACACTATTAACAATATTGCTCGCTAGCAGCGCTGTAGTAGCTTTGCCAAACGCATTGCCTTCAGCACATGCAGCAGCAAACGCAAACTTGTTTGTCTCTGCTGAGAACTCTCAATT
>JBGPGB010000088.1:0-6561 GCA_041483595.1 Nitrosotalea sp. | reverse complement strand
TAATTGCTTTTGTTATGATTTTATGAGATTCTATGGATGTTAGTTGTTCTAATTGAATTCTTAATTCTGCAGTAAAATGTTCATATGATACGAATATTATCTGATTTTGTAATACTCCAGTAATGATCTGATCATAATAAAGATCTCCTGCAATTGGATATTTTTCATCTTTGTAATTCTTGAAGGCATCTACAACGGATTCTATAAGAAATGAAGTACTCCAGTCTGGATTTGATGCAGAAGTCATACATTTTCTCCTGCTGATTTTTCAGCTTCATTATCTTTGAGAAGGTTGAGTGTATCCTCGCCCTGAAATTCCTCTTTTTTAGAACAATCATTGCAAATGTCTACAAGATATGATTTCATTACGAAATGAATTCTTCTTGTAATGATCTTTGGATTATCATCTGCACATTCTAAATATGTTAAATCTACTACATCACTCATGTTTGAGTTGCTCCTGGTTTTCTACCAATTTTGAGATGATGTCCTCAAAAGTTTCATCATGGGTTCCTAACGCTGCTAACCTGTCTCTGAGATATCTACTAAGTACGATGGTAGTCTTTGTGGATAGTTTTTTTACCATATACAATATAATAGCTATATCGTAATGAGTGCAGAAAACCCGAACAAAATATGGGATCAAATTTTGTCTGCCAAGATAGACAGTGAGCTTTCACTGTTGTTTCCGTTAGCAAATCCTCATGATCCACTTCACATAGAAACTAATATTCTGGAAACTCGGTGGTTTATGGATAAAGTAAAAAAGGCAAATGAAAATGGCATGGAGTATTTATTCGAGGACAAGATTACTCAAGGAGAAAGTCAAAAAGTAGAACAAATTCTTTTAGTAATATCTGTGATCAAAGATAATGAATCAATAAAAACAACAGACATTCAAATAAAATCTCAACTGTCTTCGGACAGTGTAAATCGCACACTAAAGCTTCTAAATGCAAAGAAAATTGTAAGACTTGAGCATTTAAAATCTAAAAACAATACAAAAATGTATACTTTGGATAAGGAGAAAGCGCGAAATTATAGAAGGAATCTTCTAATGTGGAAATATCGTATGGATGATAAATCCTGTGAAAAAATACTAGAATATGAGAATCTGTGGGCTTATATTTCCAAACGATTACCAAAAGGATTCAATGATTTAGAAATTAACTCACCTCCGGCCCTTGTGAAATTGTTAAACTCCAAATCATCCAAAATTAGAATTAGAGATCTTCCTTTTCCCATGGGAAGAATACTGATAAAACTCTACTTATCTGAGCAAATATGTCATTCTTGTTTTGATAAGGGAGATCTGATGGAAACAATACGAGTGGAAGAAAACAAGAGTTCTTGTCAAAAATGTGGAGAAATACAGTATCACAATGAGGAACTCCAAATACGACGGGGAAGAAATAGTAAACGCATAAAGTATGCTGTTGATGATACAATTTTTCGTATTCTCCATCAATATGATTAAACAACTTTCGGTCTAGTCAGTTCTAATAATTTTACTCTTTTTTCAAGATCCTCAAGAAGTTTGTCTTTATGTTCGATTTCAATTCTTTTCTTCTCTTCTATTTCTAAAGCAGATTCAAGATCTAGAGGTTTTCCGCATTTGTTGCATATTGTGGATTCAATGGAATTGGGCATTTTGCAGATATAGCAAACCTTTGGTAGTTCAATTGCCTCTTCCTTTCCTGTCTTTATGCCATAGTGCTTGAGATATGCCTCATCTACATCAGAATTCACGAGGTGAACATAGTTTGCAGGCATCTTTGAAGTGGCTGTCCACCCATGCCTCATCCTCATTTGTGCCTCGTTAAAGTACATGGCCGAGTTTGTAGCCCCTGAATGCCTGAATAGTTTCAAATTTACTTTTTTTGGCAGACCTGCACGGTTACATGCTCTACCAAGTATTGCCCTAGCAGTTGCCCAATTTACAGGCTCTCCATATTTCGTTTTATCAAGAATTATCCATAACGGAGCCTCGGGATTGTCCTTGAATGGATGCATGTCCATCCATGCAGCCAAGTTTGGTGTTGATCTGACAAGTCTTACAGGCCTTGGACCTGTCTTCCCATCTACATGAATGACAGCTCCTAAACTATCAAATTTCACATGTTTGATTTTCAAGCTTAGTAATTCCCCTGGTCTTGTTGCTGCTTCATAGTGTACATCAAGCATTGCTCTATCACGTGGATTTGAGTTACACGATCTTAGTAATTTTTTCATATCATCATCAGTAAGAAGTTGTTCTCTGACTATCTTGCTTCTGACAGGTCTAAGTTTTACTAGTCTTGTTTCTTCAGGATCTCCAACTGCTCTGAATTCTCTAGATCCTAGTTTGAACCATCTAAAAAATATCTTGAGAATTTTCTTATGATCCCACGTAGTATTAGTTTCCTGACCTGAATCGCTATATGTTTGCATTATGTGATAGGCCATTTCATCGATGTCCTTTTTTGAAACAGCGTTCCAGTCTTTCTTAACCATCCTGGATAAATTCAAAATAATTTCCAAGTGTTTCAATCTTGTTGCTTTAGCAAGTGAGTCGTTCACTAACACCATGTCATAACTTTTGATGACTTTGACATTGTATTTTGAGAATTCCTTTTCAATACGCATCAAAGTACTGGCAATTTTTCTATCATACGGATGAATGACAAACTCTTTTTTTGAAATGGTAACCTGTTTCTGACTCATGGGATACTTTGGTCAAGTGAGGGTATTAAACACAAAAGTCAGCGCCAGGTAAGGGATTCGAACCCCTGAGTGCCGAAGCACAACCGCTACCTTGTATCTGATCTCGAGGCGGTCGCCGTACCACTTGGCTAACCTGGCAGCCTGTCAAGACTGTAGTTTTGGTACATAAATACAATGAGAATAGTGATCAGATGATCAAATATATGATAAAGAATATAAAGTAGATAATTTATTGTATTTATAACACATGGAGAATATTACAAAGAAGATAATCTCTGTTGAGTTTGAAGGTAAAAGGTATGTTCTTCCAGATGATGCAACAATAGGTATGTTATTAGTTCAACTTGGCCTCCCAGAAGATACTTCTGTTAATATAAAAATCTCGAAAGAAGGTTTTTTGCTCATCCCACAAATCAAAAAAATTGATGATTGATAGTTTGTTATTTGTACTTGTTTATACAGCATGGTGGAAATAATTGGCAAAGACTAGAATATCTATAACAATTGATGATCAGATAGCAAAATCAATTGAAATCTATTATCGGGAAAAGGTAAAGATTGCAGTAGAAAAGGGTGAAGCCATCCCAAAACTCTCAAATATTTACGAAGAAATAATCGAAAAAGGCTGGGAATCAAGGTTAGTTGTAAAAAAGAAATAGGAAGGCAAAAATCTACATCTTGTAAGGAAAGAATATGGGGTTAGATCTAAAACAGCTCTGTGTAAGAGAGAGGACAAATCTTGAATCATTTACATCTAAAATAGTAGCAATCGATGCCTACAATGCAATATATCAATTCCTTTCAATAATTCGAGGACCTGACGGTTTACCTTTGTCTGATCATAATGGAAAAATAACCAGCCATATAAGCGGACTTTTTTATAGAAATATAAATTTCCTATCAATTGGAATAAAACCTGTTTATGTTTTTGATGGCAAACCTCCATCTCTAAAATCGGCAGAAATTCAAAGAAGAAAACAGATCAAGAAAGATGCCACAATAAAGTATGAGATAGCAATAAGAGAACGAAACTATGTTGAAGCAAAAAAGTTTGCACAACAAACATCCATACTACGAGATGATATGGTTGAAGAATCAAAAAAATTCCTAAATCTATTTGGTATACCATATGTACAAGCCCCCTCTGAGGGTGAGGCAACTGCTGCATACCTTACTACTACTGGCAAAGCTTTTGCATCCGCAAGTCAGGATTTTGACTCTCTATTGTTTGGGGCAAAAAGACTTGTAAGAAATTTCACAAACAGCGGAAAAAGAAAACTTCCTAATAGAAATACTACAATCGAGATAGAGCCAGAGCTTATACAATTGGATAAAACATTAACAGATCTTGGAGTAACAAGAGAACAACTTGTTGATATTGGAATATTGATAGGAACTGATTTCAATCCTGATGGATTTGAGAGAATAGGACCAAAGACTGCCCTGAAGATGATAAAAGAACATGGAAATCTAGAAAATACTCCACAAATTCAAGACAAACTAAGTGAAATAGATTACAAGCAAATACGCTCTATATTTCTCAAACCTCAAGTTGCCGAAGTCTCTGAGATAAACTTTGGAAATGTTGATTATCATGGAATCACAAACTATCTTACAAAAGAGAGGAGTTTTTCATTGGATCGTGTTGATACCTCATTGAACAGACTAAAAAAATCGCTAGAAAAGAAAAGTCATAACTTGGAACAATGGTTTACTTGACTAAACACCATGAATACTTTGAAAAAGAATGAATGATTATCCCATCTAATTTTATTGGTAGTTTCCAGTATGTCTTTTTTTTATATCTTTTTCTTGTACTTTACAATCGTAAAGATGAGTCAATATATCTACAAGTATTGTAGGAGAAATAGATGGCAAGAGATCCCGTATGTGGAATGGTGGTAGACGAGAAGACTGCCCTTCACTCAGAAATTGGTGGAAGAACATTTTACTTTTGTGCCCCCACTTGTATGCATACATTCACTAATCCTGAGAAAGAACTTCGCCAACTCAAAAAAAGGATGTATGTTGCTGCTTCTGGTGCACTTGCAATAGCCATACTACGTGGAATACTTTACCTCGGATTGGCTTTTGGTGCAGTAGCCATAACATGGGTTCCGTTTCCTCAGATACCCTTTCTCACATGGGGTCTGTTGTTGTTTTTCATTGTAACACCAGTCCAGTTCATTGGTGGTTGGACTTTCTATGTTGGGGCATACCATGCAATCAAGAGCAGAACGGCTAACATGGATCTCTTGGTTTCAATAGGCACACTTGTTGCATATTTTTACAGCACAATAGTTTTGTTTTTTCCAGGTGCACTTCCTGTCAAAGAAAGAGATGTCTATTTTGATGTATCAGCTGTGATCATTGCATTTGTTTTGTTGGGAAAGTATATGGAAGAGGCAATAAAGAAACGAAGTTCTGCTGCAGTTAGAAAACTTCTTGATCTCCGACCTGCAACTGCAAGAGTTGTCAGAGATGGAATAGAAAAAGAGATTCCTGCTGATCAGATACAGGTTGATGATATTTTAGTTGTTAGACCAGGAGAAAAAATTCCAACAGATGGGATTGTTATCGAGGGAGCTTCGGCAATAGATGAAAAACTGATTACAGGTGAAAGCTTACCAGTGGATAAAACCGTAGGAGATCAAGTCATAGGTGCCACTATGAACAAACAAGGACTTTTAAAAATAAAAGCCACCAAAGTGGGTACAGAAACTACACTTTCTCAGATTGTCCACCTTGTAGAAGAAGCTCAGTCTTCCACTGGACATATTCAAAGATTAGTGGATTCAGTTTCTGCAAAGTTTGTCCCAGTTGTAGTATCTGTTGCTGTGGCATCGTTTGCAATATGGTATCTTGTTTTTGGTAATTTTATCACAGGGTTACTCTCTTTTGTTGCAGTTCTAATTATTGCATGCCCATGTGCCATGGGAATAGCTACACCTGCAGCTCTCATGGTAGGTGTTGGAAAGGGGGCCGAAGCAGGAATTTTGATCAGGGGAGCAGAATATCTAGAACGCTCTCAGAAGATAAAGACCATAGTCTTTGACAAGACTGGAACATTGACAAAAGGTGAACCCTCCGTTACAGACATTGTGTCTCTTGAATCCTATGGGAAAGAACAGATTGTACAATTTGCGGCAAGTGTAGAGATTGGTTCTGAACATCCACTTGCCCAAGCAATTATCAAAGAGTCAAAGAAAATGGGCATAAAATTAAGTGATCTTATAGAGTTTGAAGCCGTACCTGGTATGGGAGTCAGAGCAGTTATTGACGGCAAACATGTTTTATTTGGAAATAGAAAACTTGTAAAAAAATTTGAGGTTTCATCTGATTCTATTGAACAACAACTATCAGAGCTAGAGTCTGCTGGAAAGACTGTCATAATTCTTGCAGTGGAGCAAAAAATTGCAGGACTGATAGCAGTAGCTGACACTCTCAAAGAATCATCAGCAGCAGCAATATCAGCACTAAAAGAATTGGGAATTGAAACTGTGATGTTAACTGGAGACAATGAAAAGACTGCAAAAGCAGTGGCACAAAATGTTGGTATTGACATAGTAATTGCAAATGTTCTTCCAGCTGAAAAGGCAAATGTTATAAAAAAAATACAATCAGAAGGCAAGGTTGTTGCAATGGTTGGTGATGGGATCAATGATGCGCCTGCTCTTGCACAAGCCGATATTGGAATAGCAATAGGCAGCGGTTCTGATATTGCAAAAGAGACTGGTGGAATTATTCTGATACGAGATGACATTATGGATGTTGCAAGGGCAATCAAGCTAAGTAGAGCAACAATGCGAAAGATACAGCAGAATCTGTTTTGGGCTTTGGCTTACAATACTGGTGCAG
>JBGPGB010000087.1:0-6595 GCA_041483595.1 Nitrosotalea sp. | reverse complement strand
GGTTCAATTCCTAATCAGGACATACCGAAGGCAAATAAAGGTCCGCAGCTACTTGATCTAAAGAAAAGTCTAGCTGGTAGGGATTATAAAGGCCAAATGTCAACCAATCCAGTAAAAGGCACAAAAGAAGACCCACTACCATATAAAGGTGGTGATGTAAAAGACCAAAACAAACTTCTAGTACATGACGAAGAAGATGTAAAGTCTGGATTTGCCTTTAAGGGAAACAAAGTTCAAACACCAGAAAACTCTGCATCTCTAGGTGAAAAGCCTGATGTTCGTATAGAAAAAGTTAAAAGCCAGAAGATGAAATCCGAGAGTTTCATTGAGCAAACTAAGGATTTATCCCCGGAGGGCTTTATAAATTTTTTCGTCGAAGGCAGTGATGAGCAACTGCCAACAATAACGGATTTATACGGCAATCAATTTACCCCAGACCCAAATCAAACAATGCAATACATGGCTGCGCTCATGGTGAAAAATCCACGGCTATTAAGTCGCTTTGTTCGTGAAATGAAAAGACATGACGGCGGTATGGGACAACTATTAAACGAAAACTTTAGTCATCCAGAATTTTATACTATGCTTGCAGAAGGCATGTCATCACCAGATGAAGGTCGTAAGCGTTGCAAGAGAATTTCCAGAGCCATGAATGAACAATACATGGATGCTCTAAACAAATATGTAATGGAACAAAAAGTTAATGAAGAAGTACAACCAAAAGCAGACTTAGCTTTTGAAGATGGTGGCCCTCTAGGAAAAAGCCCACCAAACCCAAGCGGTCAAAGTACTCCAGCAAGACTAGTAACCCCTCAAGGTGGTGCTATGGGCGGTGGTAGTGGTCCACAACTTAATAATGGTGGTGGAAGTCCTACAATGCAAAGTCCACCTGCGGGCGGTGCATTCGGTGGTGGTGGTCAAATGGGCGGTGCAGGTGGAATGGGCGGAAATCCAGGTGTAGGAATGCCTGGTGCTGGTCCTAGTGCTATGCCTGCTGGAATGCCCGGCGCTCCTCCTCCAATGCCTCCTGCTGGCGGTGGTGGTGGTGGACTAGATATGGGTCAAGGTGCTCCTCCTAGTGCTCCTGGGATGCCTAAACTTAAAGGCGAAACTGCTCACGGTAATATGATAGAAGAAATGGGTGGTTATCCACACATGTTTGCTCATATGAGTGATTACTGTGTTAATTGCAAAAAGAAATAATTACAATTCAACCGGAATACCAATGGTTATTCGATAATTTCAACATCTATAGGAAGTGGCGGTTTTGAAAATCTAGTTCTGATTATCTTTCCACCACGAGATTCACTTAGAAATCTTGAAAATAGAAGGCCATGCTTAATAGGATCAACGTCTGTAATACCTAAGACATAATTACAAAGAGAACCAACACCAGACCCACGCCCTGGACCTACAGCTTCATGTCCTGTTCCCCACCCTAGATATTTAGGACAAACTCTTCTGGCTTCATCTGTAAACATCTTCTGGATTAAGAAGTAACTTGCAAATCCCTTCCTTAGAATCAAACTTGCTTCTTCTACCAATCTATCACGATATTTCTTCTGACGATATAAACCACGCCATTTTAAACCGGCTTCTATTTGTTCTAAGAATTTTTCTTTTTCATTTGGCAACTGTGGTAATTTGGCTTCTCTGTTGATTTCAACATTACTTGCTTTTTCGCATATCTTAATTGTGTTTGCTTTGGCTTGCTCAAACAATTCTAATGGAATAACGTCTGAGTACATTGATAACCATTTATCATTCATTTCCTTTTCTGACTTCATCCAAAGGTTACTATCTTGCAATTCAAAGATGTCTTGATCGTCATCACCCTTTAAAAGTTTATTTTCAATTTGTGCGATAGTAGTGCCTTTTTGAATCATTAACATGATACGCTGATACTTACTATCTTCTTGATTGCAGTAATGGCAATCATTAGTGACGATCAAAGGAATGTGGTATTTGTCATGTGCTTTAATGAGCCATTCATCATATGGCTTCTGCTTACTAAAGTCTAAAAGCATTAATTCTAGAAAGAAATGCTCTCCAAACATTGCCATATACTTCTCTAACATGACTTCTGCTGCATCTGGTCCATAACGATCAAATGCTTGTCCAATTTCTCCCATATAACAACAAGAAGAGAATGTAACCCCTTCTTTGTGTTTCATTAATTGTTCATGGGTAACTCTTGGCTTATAGTAGAATCCGTTTATCCATCCCCAACTGGTTAACTGAACAAGATTCGTATAACCAGTTAAGTTGTGAGCAATTGCTAACAGATGATAGGATTTGCGGTGTTCTTTTGCTTCGTCTGGTGAAAGGTCTTTACGAGAGTCTTCATTACAGTGTTTGTCTTGAACGTATAGCTCTACACCATATAAAGGCTTGAGTGTGTGTCCAGGGCGATTTTCTTTAGCATCGCCTCTTGTAATATCTTCACAGCATCTAATTTGACTTGGTACTGACGCCATCATTCCATGATCTGTTATGCAAAGATAATGCTGGCCGATATGCCTTGATCTTTCGGCATATTCCCATACTTTTGCGTAACCATCAAGAAGTGAAAAATCGCTATGACGATGAAGGTGTTCGTATCCGCTTATTGTTAATGGCATTATATTCTCTTATTATTAATCTACAATCTTTATACCCTTGAATATAACATCTAAATTGTTTTTTTCAAGTATAACTGCAAATGAGATGCCAGGAGGCGTAGAATAATCTGTTAAGAACTTCTGAGCTAATTTAGTAACTAATTTTTTGAGTTGTTCATCCCAAGTTTGACCTATCCATTTTTTTGATAGGCTAGACAATTCATTGTTTAGGTTTCTGATCTGAATGCGTCTTGTCCAGGGATTTTTTGCTGTAATCATAATTTTTAATTTTTTCTGTCCATTCTTTTATTTTAGAACGGAGTTCCGTAATCAGATTCGTATATTTGTTGTCCATATTTATCCTTTAAAACTTTAATTGCATTGAATAGTTCCTTAGTGCAACGACAATCTTCAATCGCCATATCCCATATACATTCTAAATCTTCTTTATCCAAACCGCCAAGAAAACCTAACTCTGCTCGAAAATAATCTCTAGCAGATTCAATGTTTGTAGGATCGCTGGTGTCTATGTATCTGTATTCTAAATCTGTTCCATCAAATTCTTCAAGATTCATATGACCAGTCGTAGCTAAATTGACAAAGTTATCCAATTTATCCGCATAGTAAGACATAGTAACCTCTATAAGAAAGATAAGAAAAGGCAGACAAACGCCTGCCTTATTTACGTTGCTATTATACTATTTACCAACTAGCTTGAAATCTTCCCAACTTAACTTGTGGAATAACTTGATTTGGAGTTGGGGTTGTAGTTGGTCGTACATAAAGTCTAAACTGAATGTTAGGTTCATTAACATTATCGTGTGGGCTTGGTTGTCTAGCGGATTGATCTTTTCTGTCCTCGCCAGCCACGTCTTCGATTGGGGAACTACGAAGTACCTTTTCGGTTGGAACAGCTACAGTATCATCAAAGATGAATTGAACACCTTGACGTTCTGCCCATGTTCTCATACGACGCATTGGAACATATAAATTGAATGTTTCACCAGCACCACGAACAATCATACCAACATAAGTACCATCAGACTTGCGATAGATACCACCACCTGAACTACCTGGAAAAGCAGCGCATGTGGACTGATCGTAAACCACGCCTCTGAACACACGTCCCTGTTGACTTACTACGCCAGTTGTCAAACTATTTGAGCCAAGTTGACCTAGCAAAGAACCTACGTGTAGTAAATCCGTACCTACTGGTACTATACCCTTACTATCAAAAGAAACAGATGACTTGACGAAATTCTTTTTACGGAGCCTTAATAGAGCCAAATCTTCGCCATTATCTGCGTCACTATAACGTATAACTTCGGCATCCATTATAACTCTACCTACTGATCTGCCGTCGTCGTCATAGATTTCCTTAACTATCTTAGCATCTTCAAACTCTATCTTTGTGCGGGAGCCACCTGTCTTTGGATCAATAATAGTTCGAGTTGTTCTCAAACTTTCTACAACGTGTCCAGCAGTCAAAATATAGTTAACACCATCACGAGTCTTAATTACACCTGAACCTTGTGAACGACCTGCGTGGATGGTAACGCTAAGGTCTTGAAGATATAGCGGAATTTCATCTGCTGATAACTTCTTAACAGGCGCTGGTTGTGCCTTTTCCTGAGAATTTGCTGGTGTTAGTGTTAGTCCGAAAACCGTCACTGCACCAATAAGTGCGATAGCAATATACTTAAAAATCTTCATTATGAATTATCTCCTAGGATTTTTGAAATCGGTATATTAGTGTAGTATATGATTTCAAAAAAAATATTAATTGTTGAAAAAAATAAATCCCACCCATTACAGGTGGGGATTTATAGTTAAATAGCTGGTTCTCCAACTTCGACCTTTGCATTGGCATCTTCACAGTAATACATAATCTGCTTGTTATCTTTGTTCTTGGTCAAAATAGCACATGGACCTTTCCAAATGTAACTTAATGCTTTCATGGTTTCACTGGTCTGTGTTGGATGCAAAGTTCTTCCGTCCCATTGATGTTCCATTAAGAACACACGGCGGTTCTTGTAGTTTGGTTCTACCAACTTAATAGTAGGCAAACCACGATTTACCTTCTGTTGCAATAGCATATGCTTAATCTTCTTAGCATCTCTTTCCATGATCTTATAAGTTCCATCTGGAAATCTTCTCCAAATAAAGAACTCATACTTATCACAAAATTCTTGAGTAAAGAACTCACTGATAGCTGTTACATCATCATAATACTTACGAACCTCAAAAATCTTGTCATGTCCTAATCCTAGCTTCTTATCCCAATTCAACTTCTCACGAAAATCATCACAATCATCATAATCATTACCGAATTTGCCCTTGTTCCATCTTTCTTCAATGTCTTCTAGTAGCAAATAACCCATCTTGTATGGATTCATAGACTCTTTACCACCAAGAACACCAGCTTTGTGTGCTGAATATTCAACAATGCCGCCATCCTTAGCAAGTCCTTGTCGGGCCATCATTTCACTATCAACCTTGGACGCCCAACCTTCGTTAAGCATCTTAGTCTGTCCTTGAGGAGCAAAATACATTGATTCCTCATACAACATACTAATAATATCTTCCTGCCAAGGCTTCATTGGAGCATTATCCTTCAAGAAACCAAAAATGTCCTTATCGACACCTTGGAATAGTCCAATGCTCTTCTTCAACTCTTCTTCACGAATCCTTTTCTTCTCAGCATCAATATAATCCTTAGTATTGATCCAATCTTCCATGTGTTCGTGACCTTTTTCGACCTTCAAACGCCTTGGATGATTATACTGGCGGCGAATCTCTGGAATCGGCTCTTTCTGCCTTCTCTTCAACCATGCCTTCGCTGGGTCTAGAAGAGTTTCAACAGACATAACTTTATCTATGAATCTACCAACATCTTCTTTGCCCCATTCCGCTATGTATTTACGAATACGAGTTCCATGATTAGCCAACTCATTCATCATGTTTTGGCTTGTCTGTGAAAAGAAAATGTTATTCTTAAAGAAGTCGTTATGACCTGTAGCGTGAGCAATAACTGTTACGTGGTCAACCCAAGTGTTAGAATCTAAGCAATAGATGTAACATGGATTTGTGTTAATAACCATTTCATAGATACGATGCATTCCAAATTCATATCCACGGGATAGTTCTTCGTATTGTTCGCCCCATGACCAGTGAGGAAATCTTACAGGGAAACCGCCATAAGCGGCAACTTCTGAAATGCCATCATAGTCTAGAAATTCTACTACTGTTGGGTAAAAGTCCAATCCCCAATCTCTACAAGCCTTGAAAATACCAGGAATTTCCTTGAGAATTTCATCGGGAATCTTGACGCCAGGAATCGTATTGTTTCCTTTAAGCAACTCTGGCGTCTGCATTAAGCTCTGAGCCATTTGTATCTCCAATTAAATTGTGTTTTGAACCTTATTTCTTTTCTTAACAATTCTATCTATCCAAGCAATAAATTCACAATATGACATGTCGCTTTTCATTATGTTGCACATAGTACAACAGGATAAACAATTAGAATAAATATAACCCAAGTTATTATCTTTACGATCAATACCATTATAGAAATATTCACCCCAAGAAGAACCATTTTCTCTACCAACTGGCTTTTTCGGTTCTACACCACAATAATGACAATCCGTTGATGTTAAATCTCTAAATTGTTCTCTATTAAGTTCAAAGGAAAAACTTTTATCTTTACAACTCAATCTATATCTGCTCATTAAAACGGTTAAACCAGTATAACCTTTAGGTAAGCTATAACAATTAACACATCCTGGCTTATAATCTTTTCTTCTACGTGAAATTGTTTTACAATTAGTACATTCAACCATCCACCAAATTTTACCTGTGCCAATACTATCCTTGCATATTTCTTTAAAAAGATGTATTCCTATAGTTTTCCCAGTTAAATCCTCAATTTTTTTCATTCAACTTCTATCTCCAAATTTCCCGTAGAAGGGAGAAAGTTTCTCCCTATTGTACTTACT
>JBGPGB010000086.1:0-6625 GCA_041483595.1 Nitrosotalea sp. | reverse complement strand
GATGTAATGTTTTGACAAAGATAAAGTCGATAACATCAGCCAAGATAACAGATGCTAATAGAATACCGACAATTCTTGTATATGATAATATGTGACTTACAATGGATGGCAACTCCATAATTGCCCTTGGACCCTCTCCGACAAACATTAGTGCTATTCCCCCTATCATCATGCCTATGTAGGCTGCTCCTTGCACACTATGAACTGGGTTAATATGCTGATGATGCATTAATGCTAGACCTAATAGAACTACACCCCAGCCAAAGAGTAACCATCCCATCTTGCCAATTGCGTGTTTTTTTAGACCTTCACGCATGCTGTTCAATATACCAAGAACTAGTCCAAATGATACCATTCCAAGACCAATATATCCACTAATTAACAATAACTTTCGTAGACCAATAATTGGGCTGAATATTGTTCCATCTGCCGGAAGGTGCAAACCAAATGTAGTATTGAGAAAGCTGAACAGGTAACCGTTAAGGTGGAATCCAAAATAGAGGTTAAACACGAATCCTAATGCTATTGCAATGATAGCACCTGGCGTCATTGCTTTTGCTAGTTTCACCATTTGTCGCCTTTTCAATATATTTAACGCAAACTTTCGCAACATTCCGGGCATGATGTTAAAGTTTCTCTTTCCACCATCGATTCTTCGTATTACCCATCTACAAACAAGTAGAATGACAAGCCCATATCCTGCATCTCCTACCATCATTCCATAAAATATTGGAAAGAGTAAACCGAAGATAAGTGTAGGATCGAATTCCTTTCCTTCTGGTAGAGAATAGAATCTGATAAAGGCCTCAAATAGTTTGAATCTTTTTGGATTGGAAAATTGTGTTGGTGGATGTTCATCTGTTTCAAGTTCAAATAACATGGTACCTTTGGTATTTTTTTCAAATACATCCCTTAGTTGATTTATCTTTGATTTTGGTATCCAACCTTCAAGAGCAAAGGAGTCAGATGTTACTCCCAAACCATCTATAACTTCAAGTTTCTTGTTTTCAATCTCGAGTTGCTCCTCAATACATATGATATTAACATAATGAGCCTTTGAGATCTCATCTAATAGTTTCTCAACTTCCTTTAGTTTTTGGGAGATCTCAGAGTGTTTTTCTTTGAGTTTTTGTGTTAGCTGGTCTGCCCTTCCATCTAGCTTTGGAACTGCTTCCATTTTCACATCATATTCTTGAACTAGAGTAGCAAGCGCATGTGGTGGGAAGTTTGGAAATGTAACAAGGATGACATTTGTAGTATCTTTGCCTTCTTTTGTATAGAGAAAGACATCTTGGCTGTTAACATCTAGTGTTTTTTTGAAAGCAGAATAGTTCTTTGAATTTACTCTAGCAAAGTAAGAGTGAGCCATTTTTAATTGAAGAACACTAAAGTCTTCCGGGAAAAATGAGAATTCTTCAACTAGTTTGATATTATTTTCTGTTTCATTGAGATGTGTTAGAAGATCTTCCTTTTCTTTTTCCAAGGTAGCCACTTTGCTATCTATATCAATAGACTTTGTAGCCTCCATTATTTGGCCTATGGAAGTAAATCTTTGACACTGAGTAGCCTCCCTTGGGGGTAACACGGTTTTTAGTGCTTTCATTCTTAGAAGTTGATCTGAAACCTGTCTGAATAGATCATTGTCACGTTCATTTCGTAAGAGAGTTGCAACATCCTTTGAGAGTGGTTCTAGCTGTACAACATTAAGATCGTGTAAAATAGAGATTACAGTTTGTCGTTCTTTTCGTAACCCGAGCACTGCAATTCTTCCCATTGGTACGGGTTTTAGAACCAAAATCTATACCTCTTTTAGCAAAATCTCAATTATTTCTTTAACTGTTTGAGAATCAATTCTTGAAGAAATCGTTTTTGCTTTATTTTTTGCCTCTTCTATGATTTTTTCTGTTTCATTATTTGCTTTCTTTCGTGCCTGTTCTATAGATGACTCAACTAATTTTTCTCCATCTGTCTTCGCTGTTGTAATTGATTTAGTTACCTGAATTTCAAAATTTCTCAATTCTTCTGCTACTTTCTTCTTTTGTTCATCAATTTCTTTTTGAGTTCTCTCTTCAGCTTCTTTTATTTTTGTAAGTGAATGTACATATTTTTCTGATGTAGACATTTTAAACTCCCAAAAAGTGCTTGCTTGCATATAATGCCAAGGCTATGGTAGCAAGAATATTACCGAGCTTGAATGCTCTAATTATCATAAAGAATTTTCTCTGTTGTGAATTTACAAATCTAGGCAAGAATTTCTTTCTCCTTTTTTAGTAAAGCTTCTTGTTCTCTTTCTCCCATTTTTCGTTTGACAGTCTTTAACATCATGAAGGTATCTCGTTCCATTTCATCAAGTCTGAATATAATGAATTTGATTGCAGCTAACAATCTTGGGATAAATACGTTCTCGATAGCATTAGATTTTCGTTTTGTTTTTTCAATTTCAAGTAATAGTTTACGAAGTGTTGTTTCCTTTTCAGCAACATCAAGAACCATCTTGTGTACATTGTGAAATGCTTTTATAGCTTCATTAATTGAGGGGGGAAGTTCCAAAAGATGTTCTGTTAGTGCCTGATTGCTTTTTCCACCTTCAATCTTTGGAATTCGAACACCCATCACGTTCTTTGGTGTAATTTGTAATTTGTTTAATTGAGGAATCTTCATGGCTTCATTCTCTAGTCTCATAGCACCAGCAAGCATCTCGGCCATTCTAATGGCGTGATATCCTTTTACCAATTCTGCTTGAAGACCACTTCTAAGTGAGGCTACACTTTTGCTTGTGTTAAAAAATTCTAAAATTAGTGCTTGTCTTTTTAGCTTCAGTAATTTCAAACCTTTTTTTGCAACAATGATCCTTCTCTTTGTACGGATGTATTCAAGACGGGTTGGTTTGATGTTAATTACTGATGGCAATTTTATGCACCTGCACCAGATTTCTTTCTGTATTTCGCGATTAATTCTGGTTTGATACGATTAAGTTCAGAGTCTGATAATTCGCTTAATAATTCCCAACCAATATCCAAAGTTTGTTCAATCGAGCGATTCTCGTCCATTCCTTGATTTACAAACTTTTTTTCAAAGTCGTTAGCAACTTTCATGAATTTTCTATCAAGATCACTGAGAGCCTCTTCGCCTACTATTGCAGCCAATGATCTTGCATCTTTACCCTGTGCATAAGATGAGTAAAGTTGGTCTGCAAGACTTCTGTGGTCTTCTCTTGTACTGCCCTTTCCAATACCTTGGTTCATCAAACGTGAAAGACTTGTCAAGACATCTACTGGTGGATGTATATCTCCCCTGTGCAAATCTCTACTCATTACAATCTGTCCTTCCGTAATGTATCCAGTAAGATCTGGAATTGGATGAGTAATATCATCTGCAGGCATGGTAAGAATTGGAATCTGGGTAACAGAGCCATTTCTTCCCTTGATCTTTCCTGCTCTCTCATACAAAGATGACAAGTCGGTATACATGTAACCAGGATATCCTCTTCTTCCTGGAACCTCCTCTCTTGCGGCAGAGATTTCTCTTAATGCTTCACAGTAGTTAGTCATATCAGTCATAATTACAAGAACATGCATGTCTCTTTCGTAAGCAAGGTATTCTGCAGTAGTTAATGCAAGTCTTGGAGTAAGTAGACGTTCCATTGATGGATCAGATGAGAGATTCAGAAATAGAGCTGTTCTTCCAAGTGCTCCACTTTCTTCAAATTGTTTTACAAAAAAGTTCGCTTCTTCACTTGTAATTCCCATTGCTGCAAATACAACTGAAAAGTTCTCTGATCCGCCAAGAACTTTTGCTTGTCTTGCAATCTGTGCTGCAAGTAAATTATGAGGAAGGCCTGCACCTGAAAATATTGGTAACTTTTGACCTCTGACAAGAGTATTCATTCCATCAATGTTGGACATGCCGGTCTGGATGAATTCCGATGGTTCTTCTCTTGAATATGGGTTAATACCAGAACCTACCAAGTCGACTTTGGTTTTAGAAACAATTTTTGGACCATTGTCTCTGGGATTTCCAAGACCATCAAAGACACGTCCTAACATTTCATCAGATACTGCTAGCTGGGCAGTCTCTCCTAGGAATTTTACTGAAGTATCACCTATGTTAAGGCCTAGTGTGGCACCAAAGACTTGTACAACTGCAAGACCTTGTCTAGTATCAAGAACTTGGCCCTGTCTTCTTTCACCATCAGGCAGCTTTATCTCTACCATTTCACCATAGGCTGCATTTTCTACACCTTCTACGAACATTAGAGGACCTGCAATCTTTGAAATTGTCTTGTATGAAATATCAGTCATCTAGCGTGTTGCCTCCATAGTTATGGTTGAAAATTCTTGCTTCATTTTGCTCATTGTATCCTGTACTAGTTGTTCAACTTGATCTTCTTTTGTCCATTTAATTTTTGATATCATTTTTCTTGATTCTAATTGTCCGACCTTTACAGATGTGATTCCTTTCTTGATTGCATCTGCTTCCATCTTGCCAAATTCTAAGATTGTAGACAGCATTAAGAATTGCTTTCTGATTGATGTGTATGTATCTACATCATCGTATGCACTCTGTTGTAAGTAGTCTTCTCTGATTGATCTTGCAGTATCCAATACACCCTTTTCTGGTTCCGGAAGTGCATCATAACCTACAAGCTGGACAATTTCTTGTAATTCAGATTCTTTCTGCAATATTTCAAGTGCTTCTTTTCTTGATGAAATCCATAGAGGTGATACATTATTCTTGTACCAGTCACCCATACCATCTGCATATAATGAATAACTTGTAAGCCAGTTAATTGATGGAAAGTGTCTTCTTGATGCCAAGCTTGCATCGAGTGCCCAGAAGACTCTGGTTACTCTAAGTGTGTTCTGAGATACTGGTTCTGAAAAGTCACCACCTGGAGGAGATACTGCACCAACAAGTGTAAGAGAACCAACACGTTCTTCAGGTGAAATTACAACTGCTTTTCCACCTCTTTCGTAGAATTCTGCTAGTCTTCTACCAAGATAAGCTGGATATCCTTCTTCACCTGGCATCTCTTCAAGTCTACCTGAGATCTCTCTTAGTGCCTCTGCCCATCTTGAAGTACTGTCTGCCATTAATGCAACACCATATCCCATATCACGATAATATTCTCCCATTGTAATACCAGTGTAGATACTTGCTTCACGTGCAGCTACTGGCATGTTAGAAGTATTAGCAACAAGAATTGTACGCTCCATCAATGGTCTCTTAGACTTGGGGTCTTCAAGTTTTGGAAATGTTGTAAGAACCTCAGTCATTTCGTTTCCTCTTTCTCCACAGCCTACATAGACAATTACATTACTGTCTGCCCATTTTGCAAGTTGCTGTTGAGTAACTGTCTTTCCACTTCCAAATGGACCTGGAATTGCAGCTGTACCACCTTTTGCAACTGGGAAGAAAGTATCAAGGACTCTTTGTCCAGTAAGCAATGGTTCCTCTGGTGCTAACTTACGAAGAACTGGTCTTGGAGTTCTTACAGTCCACCAGCTCGAAAGACCAATGTTTGTCTTGGTTCCATTTTGTACAGTTGCTACAATATCATTTACAGTAAACTTGTCTTCAGAAATATCAGTCAGCGTACCTTTGATGTTGTAAGGAACCATTATCTTGTGCATTATAAGAGGAGTTTCTTGAACCTCACCAATTATTTCTCCAGGAGAAACATTGTCTCCTTTTTTCTTTAATGGAACAAATTCCCATTTTTTGGTTTGGTCAAGTGCTGGGATTACTTTTCCTCTACTGATAAAATCACCACTTTGCTCTCTTAGAACATCGAGTGGTCTTTGGATACCGTCATAAATCGATGTTAGTAAACCGGGGCCAAGCTGCATTGAAAGTGGCCTCTTAGTATTGATAACCTTCTCTCCTGGACGAAGACCAGTTGTATCTTCATAAACTTGAACTGTTGCCTTGTTTCCTTCTATACGAATTATCTCCCCTACTAGTCCCATATCACCAATACGGACGACATCAAACATTTGTGCACCTTCTAGTCCACTTGCGAGGACTACTGGACCAGAAACTCTTGAGATTATTCCATCAGCCATTTATCATCATCAACCCGAGGGGATACTTATTCCTAACACTCTCTTGGCTAGAACAGCTATAGATTCTTCTTGAATATTACCCTGTAAAGCAGGCATAAAAATTACTAGTGGTTCGATTGAAGCCTCGATATTCTTCCTAAAGATGGCAGGAAGACTAGTTCTAACAGCATCACTTACAATAATGAGACTAAAGTTACCTGATGAAAATAGATCTTGAATGATTTTACTTGCCTCCTCACCACTTGTAATGAAAGTATCTTCTATTCCAAGAAGGTTGTATCCGATTGCTAGCTCTCGCTCACCTACTACGGCTATTTTTCCACTGGTATTGGATTGTTGTTTTGACATTTTCCTATTCTATTAGTAATAACGAATTAATGTATTCTGCAGATAGGTTATAGCGTTTACCATAAGCGATCCTTTTGATATTTTCACGCTCGTGTTCTGTGTTAATGATAAAGTAGAATATAGTACCAATTGAAAGTGCAATATTTTTCAATTTTTTAACATATTCAGAATTTATGAATTTATCCAGTGCGACCTCAAAGTCGATCAGAGTC
>JBGPGB010000085.1:0-6650 GCA_041483595.1 Nitrosotalea sp. | reverse complement strand
TCAGTGTATGTGCTATGTGAATTTTGTTTGAAACTGATATTTCTGCCCAACCGTCAATCGGAGACCCTTTGCTATTTTTTCTTCCATCATACAAAATGTAGATTCTCGATAGCCCGCCATAATTTGGATCGGTGATGAGTTCGTTTATCCCTATTTTGTTTAGCTCTGGATCTCGAGATACAAATGTTATCAGAACATTTTTTGGAAGCTTCTTATCCAATCGTATGAGATGTATTCATAGGTATATAAAATTTGTATGCATTGTATAGAAATCAACGCATTCTTAAATATGTTAAAAATCGTATCAATATCATCATATGAGTGAAGAACAGCATAAAGGGGTCTACAAAAGGGTGACCATTGACCCTGAAGAGGAAGTAAAAGCAATCGGCGTCCTGATGGGCCTCGGAGACGATTTCCGGGTCATAACGGAAACTGATTATGTAATTTCTGATAAACAATGTGCTGTTCTTAAAGGTAATGGAATACATTATCGAGAATACAGACCTGCAAGTGATTAACAGTTTTGGTTTTTGTAGAACATGCAAAACTGTATTTTAAATTTCCGTTATATGATAACGATGGGCACGTTGTATCTCCTGAAGAATTTGCCAAGATAAAAAAATACTTTATCAGTAATTTCAAAGCATTAAGTAAAGATCACCCTTCTGAAGGATGGTGGAAGGATAAAGAAACCGGAATTATTTTTCATGACAGAAACGTGGAATATACCATCTTTATTGAAAAGCATCACTTTGAAAAGGAAGTAATGCCACATGTTAATGAGTATGTAATAAAATTTAAAGAACAATTCATCCAGCTTGAGATTTTTTGTTATTATCATAATGTCATGCGATATAAACCATAGTTAAATTCTAGCGGAAAATTATCTACGCAAGCTAGCAGCCACTACATTTCCAGAAAGTTGTTTGGGTCAAAAACATGCACGGGTTCTGCACAAAATGCAAAGAGAATCGTGGAGGAGGAGGAGAATTTGGAATTCATTTCTGGGAAGGTTTTCCGATGTGCGACATGTGTAGTGCGTTCATTGTTTTGGAGGAACCTGAAAATGATAGATGATTTCGAAACCGTGACACTTTCCTATGGGCACTCGCTCAACTCCTACAAGGGGTTCGGCATCTGCCAGAAATGCTGGAAGAAAAACTGTGGACAATATTTGACACTGGTTGACGACCTGCTCCTCTGTCCACAATGCTTCAAAGAAAGAAGGGAGAATTCAAGTTGACAGAACTTATCAGTTGCAAGGTCTGCGAGTCGCTGGTGCTGCTGCATCAGATAGACGGCAGATGTCATGCGTGCATCAGACAGACTTGCCAGAATTGCTACAGGATCTGCGAGGGCTGCACTCGGATATTCTGTATGGATCATGTAGAGACAAAAATCGTGATGAGACAGCAGAAGCCGTTCCTGCACAAACTTTGTCAAAACTGTTCAAAGGTGTGGTTTACCTGTGGGTCTTCAAGATAGTCCCTTGGCAAAACCTTTGGATCGTATTTTACATCTTCGGAAAGATCTTCTTTTCTGAATCTCTGGCTGTACACTTCTAGATTTTGTCGAACTTCAATCCTGGTTTGGGAGTGAACTGGGCCAGTGCACCGACCGCCTATGCTGCCAGAGCTCTTCTGTCAACAAGAAACAGAATTCTTTTTGCAAATTTTGATTTCAGTAGGCGATAAATTAGAGCTGAAGCGACAAATGTTTTTCCTCTTCCCGAGTCTTTCCACACTCTGAGCATCCAGATTTGACTATCCAAGTATCTCGACCTTTGCTAACGGAGCCCTTTCCATGGAGGGATGCTGTTATGTTTCTCTTGATACTAATGGTAGACGGAAACCACATGCAGCTTATCTGGCCTTTCTTGCAGAACGGACATGCAAGTATCTCATACTGCCAACCGTGTGCAGGTATGCCCATAAGCCTCATTTGATAATTTAATGTTGTATTCTTAAATCATTGGAGATAAATCGATTATTGGTTTTTCTAGCTGTTTACGATTTCATCGAATCTTTTCAAATCCCATATTTCCTCACAAATCTTTTGATAGAGTTTCTGTCTTGTTTGCTGTCTCATTTTTTTCAGGTGGCATTTGGTTGGTACTTACCAGTAGCTTGATTTTGTCGTGATATATCGTAACACCTGCCTGTGGCATTGTATGATTGCCAAGAACCGTAATAGAGTTTGCAGCTAAATGGGGACCATATGGTGTAGGAGTTTGAATTCCTCCTATCATGGTACTTGAACCTTCTGGGCTTGACATGGTTCCACCATAGATCTCTTCAGAATTGTCTTGGAACTTTACATCAAGATTTACAAAAGCACCACCGGGTGTAATTAATGTCCCTTCAGGAAAAGAAAATGTGACGTTATGAAATTGCACGTAAACTCCTTTCAATTTGTAAATGTCATTGTCTAGTGTAGTTTGATAAAAAGTCTGGTTGCCAATTGATACTAGACCGTCTTTGTTTATACCGTCATATGAATAATCATACAATGAAACCTTGGGATGAAGGTTTGAACTGTCATAGTAATGGACTTGCTTCCAGTTGTAAATTTTTGCAGCAAAAATGTCATTGTTTTTGGTTTCAAGTCCTGACTGGATTACCATAAATTGTTTTTGGATTATTTGGTTGTTATAGGATACTGCAAGTTTGTAAAGACCAGTTTCGTTTAGAACTATCGGGCCTCCCAAATTTGTAAAGTTGAATTTTTTATTATACTCTGTAAGCTCTGGAACACAACACAAAATAACATAATGCGGGTTTTTCCAAATTACTGTTCCATCTGATTTTGTAATGTTAATGTCTGGCGTTTCACCGGCGTTAAAGTTATCATATCCACTGGCATCGACTTGAAAATCTATTGGCAGACTTGGCCTGTAGGTATCATTTAGTCCCATTACACTGACATTGGAATGGATCTTGGACCAGTTAACTAGAAGCTGGACAGTACCATTGTGGACAGTAAATCCTGCCTGTGGTTCCTTGTGAGTCGAGAGTACCGTGGTATAATCATAGCCTGGTGTGCCAGGGGAACTACCAAGCCCTATTGCAATTCTATACGGTACAGGATTGTCTGGAAAGGCAACATATGATTCCATTATCTGCCCACCAGGAGTATTTTGTAGTCTGATGCCATTTGGGAATGAAAAGTTGACATTGTACATTTGTATCCATTCAGGTCGTGACTTGTTAACAAACATCTTGTCCAGATTTGCAACATGAAATGTCTTGTTTTGTATTGTGACTGTACCATAGTTCTTATCGACACCTTGGTATGGTTCGTGAATTACATATTGGTATACAGGAATTTGGTTTTGAGGGTAGGAACCTGCCAGTATGGCAAATACGACTGCTGATACTGTAACTACCGTAGTTACTATTATTGAGAGATGTAGAGTTTTCATTTTCTAATTTTGAAACTAGACTTCAGTCTGTAGAATACAAGTAAAGAGATTAAACTAATTGCAAGTACTGGCATTACAAATGGAAATTCTGGAACTTTTTTAGAATTTGGAATTTCCCCCGAATTTAGATTGGATGATGGTAGTGAAGTGTTTGTTGCATTTGGTTTGACAGAAAAACCAGCGCTGTACGTTTGTCTAAACGTGCCGTCATCATTTTTTACATATATATTTGAATAATAATTGCCGCTCTTTAGACTCAAATCCCATTTTGCTGATTCCATCCACTCACATTTCTTGGAACTGATATCGATCTTGTTGCTTGAAACAATTCTATATGAAGGATCTTCTACTATGTCATATTTTATGACAAAGTCTTTCCCAGATAGTGTGTCTACCCCATTACTATACACAAATTGAATTGGCATGTTTGCAATAAAAGGTGAGATGTTCCCAGATTTGTCATAATCTACCTGAACGCCATTTTGTGTCATCGTAAAGTCACTAGATGCATAACGGTTTTGTGTTAAAACATCTTTTGCGTTACAAGCATTTGGAATTATGAAAGAATTTTGTGAGTATACGTTAGTTCCATCAAAATTTTTTACGTAAAATAATACATGATTTCCAACATTAAATCTGGGACCAGGAGGATCAGAGTGCCAAGTTGGATCAATGATTGGTTCTCTAATTGTCATATTCTTTGAACTCTGTGGATTTTTCAAAGATTCATCTACGTTTACCGTATATTGGTCAAGATTTAGAGTATAGTTGATTTTTTTGTAGGGAGGTCCTGTGATATACTGTGTCCCCTCCAGGGAGAGATGAGTCTGTGTAATATTGCCTACAGTATAAAATGATGTAACATTCAAGACATTTGTCGATATTACATCTCCAGTAAAAATAATATCGCTATAATTTAAAATATCATTATAATTATTCTTCCACAAAAACCATTCAGTTGTATTGCTGGGTACTATGGCATAACCGTGATTAGAAAGATAGGGAGTTAATTGAGGAGATAGAATATCCTGAACTTTACTGCTGTTAAATATACTCAGACTGGAAGATACCGGGAGTATAATTACAGAGCCAAATACTATTATCAAAATTACAACTATTGAAATATGTAGAGTTTTCATCACATCATCTACTTGGAGGCAATACTCTAATCCATCCCTTCATCCATGGGTGAGGTTCGCTGTGGTATCCATAATTTCCCGTACATTCAAAATTATGATGCCAATCTGCTCCCGGGAGAATGGGACCTGAGTCAAAAAGATTCCAATCACTTGTGACACTGCTTGCAGTCACATCTTGGTTTATCCAAGATACAGTATTGTTCCAACCAATTACAACAGTACTGTTCCTTGGAGAATATGACTTGCCAGAAGATGGATCACTTGCATTATTTTCGATTATGATAAGACCTGCAACTCCTGCTGTGAATGGATCATGGGCATACTTGCAATTGGTAGGGTAAGACCAGTCCCGATGCAATAAATTGGGAACAGAGTCTAGTTTTACACATATTGGAAAATTTTCTTGATTTTGAATCAACAGTTGCAGGTCAGGTCTACAGATGATATTATTTGCTGCAACACCGGACTTGAATTGTTTTAGTGGAGATATTATTTTATTTATGATAGGATGATTTTCTAATTTGAGAGATTTTACAAATGTATCGTTTTCATATATTGTAAATAAGAATGATTTTGAAATGGTCTTACTGATGTTTGATTGGGTGATATTATCCAACACCTCGTACGAGAATGTTACAGTTGCATTTGCAGTTCCGGCGGATGTAGCCCTAAATGTATAGTAGTTGGTACTTGGATTGGTTACGGTGGTTTTTTGCCCAGAATCTAGTTTTTGTTGGATAAGCATCAACGGACATGATAATTTTTTCTGGTCAACTGTAACATGATTATCAAAGGCTACAGAAAAGTGTCCTCCGCAAACGCCATACTGGAGGTATATTGGGTTTGGAGAATTATTTACCAGAGTTGCATTGATTGTTAACTTGTCTCCAACTTTGATTGTAGATGGGTGTACCTGAATATTTTGAATCTCTAAATCATTTGCATTGCTGGGTATTGTGGAAATGGTTTTAGAAATCATACCAGAATAGCTAACAATGTTCAGTTCTGGTGTAGCCGTGTTCATCATTGGGCACATGTATACTGCATTGAAGAACTGGTTAAAAATTGCAGGATTTACTTTTGATTCGTTAAGACCCACTACTAGTGGAGATTCTCCACAAAAAAACAAAAATAGTGAATAAACTCCCTTGATGTCATTTTTTGCCGTTATGGAGTAAGTGACAGGAACATTACTTTTGTTTGCAGTAATTGAATTTGGAGATGCTACAATGATGAGATCTTTGGAAGCGATTGGGTTAGGATCTGACAGATTTGTTAACGACGGTGTGAGATCCCAAGTACGGTTATCCAATACTGGAAAAGTAAGATTTGCGTGTATCTGACCAATTGAATTTGATTTCATAAATAATGCTTGCCCGCTGGTGATTTCGGCATATGCAATACCACTGCTGACAACAGATATTGCGAGAATTATAATTATTGAAAGAGTTAGAATTTTCAAAAGTTACTTGTGG
Organism: Nitrosotalea sp.; assembly: GCA_041483595.1. Classification (GTDB taxonomy): domain Archaea; phylum Thermoproteota; class Nitrososphaeria; order Nitrososphaerales; family Nitrosopumilaceae; genus Nitrosotalea. The sequence continues at coordinate 612 of JBGPGB010000085.1, read as the reverse complement.
TATAAATTGTCAGTTTAAAAGATTGGCGCAGATTTCCTCTAGTTCTGGGACTTTTCAAGCTCTTGCTTCATTCTGATAAATTCTTCCTCTGTGATCATTCCCTGCACTTTCAAATTTGTTAACTTTGCAAGTTCATCTGCAACAGACAATATAGACTCTACTGTTGTTTGACCTTCTTCATCTTTTTTACCAAATCGAAGCGGCATGTTTTAGCAGAATAATCATTCTATTTAACATCTATTTTTTTAGAGATTACTGACAAATTGCATCTAAACCCCGTAACTGTACACAAACAATTTCAAGATCTCAAACCCAGAATAATTCCTAGAATTTAGCAAGGTGTTGCCATGTCCTACTATCTTAGAATATTGTAATCGTGATTGTATGTATCCCATATTGCAACATGGAGTAAAAGAATGCACATGTAACTCGAACGGTTCGTTATTTTCATCCCTTAATAGAATAGTCTTGTAAGATTGCTCTTGAATTTGAGTTTCACAAACATAACAGAGTAAATCTTCATTTTTATTTTTGAAGAGAGTAACCAATGGTGTCATTTTGTAAAGCCAGCCTATCAAAGTTTCTATTCCAGATAGTAATATGTGTGTAGTA
>JBGPGB010000084.1:0-6651 GCA_041483595.1 Nitrosotalea sp. | reverse complement strand
CTGAACTAATGGAAAAAGAGATCCACAGATTAGGAAATGTCCTAGTCCCAATGAAAAGTTATGGTCCACTAATTGAAGAAAAGATGCAGAAATTTCTTGATAAAGCCTACAAGGATGGCAAGAGAGAAATGTCGACTCGCGATATAACAAAAATGATTGGAGAGAACTTGGGAGAGGATTCATTTCTTTACTGGGCAAACAAGAACAATATCCCTGTCATAGTTCCAGGAATAATGGACGGAGCAGTAGGAAGTCAGATCTGGATGTTTTCACAAAATCACAGAGATTTCAAATTAAATATTATATCAGATGGAGATTTATTGTCAGAATTAATCTTTAAAGCCAAAAAATCTGGTGCACTAATGGTAGGTGGAGGAATATCAAAGCACCACACCCTGTGGTGGAATCAGTACAGAGAAGGCCTTGATTATGCAGTGTATATCACAACTGCTCAAGAGTTTGACGGCAGTCTGAGCGGAGCCCTTGTAAGAGAGGCAATTTCATGGGGCAAGGTTACAAGGAATGCAAAACAGACTACAATCCATGCAGAGGCCACAACAATCCTGCCCTTTCTCTACTCTGCTCTACTTGCCAAACTCAAATAGTATAGATTATCTTGTTGTAAACTTGCTCAAACCCTAGTTTAGAATAAAATTGCGTAAGGTTATCTCTTGCATATGATTCTAGAATTAGAAATCCAAGGTTTCTAGACTTTACCTCATGTAATGCAAAATCAATCAAAGAAGCTGCAAACCCATGTTTTCTCTTATCCGGTATGGTTCCAAGACAATACAGGCCCAAGATAGAGTTTTTTTCATACAAGGCCATGCAAGAGCTGTTTGATTCATCTACATAATATTCCACTGAGGAGATGGAATTTTTCAATATTGCATTCACTGTCTTTGTCCACTTGGGACAATCATATGATGCACAAAAGATTCCAGTCCACAAGGAAATTTTGTCAGGAGATATCTTGGTGACAGTGGGTTTCTTTGATGGCAGTCTGCGATTTTTTAGCACATGTTGCGTATCATGATACACAAATCCTTTTCTTTTTAGCATATTTTCAAATTCTGGATAATTTAATGAATATACATAAGGATTAGAGTGGTTTTTTTTAAATTGTATTATAGATGCGTCAACCATTTTTTCGCTAATGCATGTAACACTTGACAACTTGTTAAAAAAAGGATCATCTTCAAGTTTTGGATTTGAAAAAATAATTCCACATTCAAGTTTTGTAGCGTTGCTCCAAATTCCAGTAAAGCCCTCATCATTTGATTCAATTTGCTGAATCATACCAAAACTCCAAGTATATTACAAATACGATTAAAATCAGTCTGGTTTATGCCCTTGCCGTTTTTTACTTCAAGACAAATTTTTTCTAGTTTTTCAAGAGCCTGAGGAGAATCAAGATCATCATCTAGTGAATTTTCAAATTCAAAGATCAAGTTTGCAATATCTTCATTTGTTACATCTGAAATCCTGAATTGTGTCAATCGAATCAAATCTAGCAGTGGTTTTTGCAGCAATATATCTTGTTCAGAGAAATCAATGTCGTCTCTATAATGTTTTGAAAAAATATACAGTCTGATTAAATTCTGGCCATATTTTTTTATCAGATCTTTTATCCAGGTTACATTTCCAAGGGATTTTGACATCTTTTGACCGTCTGCTAGAACAAGGCCTACATGCATCCATGTTTTGACTGGCATCTGGGAGCCTGACAAGAGTTGGTACTGGGCAAGATGTGCCTCATGATGCGGATACACAAGTTCTCTTGCTCCACCATGAATATCATAGTTCTTGCCAAAATTTTCAATCGCAACTGCTGTATCCTGCATATGCCACCATGGTACACCCTTGCCAAACTTGCTTTCCCATGAAAATTCAAAATAGTCTGTACAGTTCCACAGCATTATATCCTCCTGGCTTTTCTTTCCAGGACCAGTGTCTAGTCTGTGTAGACTCAATTGGTCCCTTGATTGCTTTGATATTTTGCCATAGTTTTCCACCCTGGATGTATCAAGATAGACATTTCCATGTGCAGTATAGGCAACTTGTTTTTCAATCAATTCTGCTACCTGTTTTTCTATATTTGAAACATAATCAGAAACAAAGGCAAATCTAGTAACAGTTGATATGTTGAGTGCTCCAAGATCGTCAATGAATGCAGATGCATATAATTTGGCCACATCTTTGTAGGAAGTAGAATTTTCTCGGGCTTTATTGAATACATTTTGATTGATGTCAGTTATATTTACAAGAACATCTGTTCCAAGTCCTTTATCGTTCAAGAATCTAGATAAAAGATCAAATGTAAGAAATATTCTTGCATGCCCCAGATGTGTATAGTCATATACAGTAGGACCGCAAATGAATATTTTTACAAAATCTTTTCCAAAAGGGACAAAGTTTTCTTTGGAGGAGGAAAAAGAATTAAAAAGCTTGAGCATTTTTTGAATTAACGTCCACCCTGAGACAGGATTGGAGTTAATGTCACAGTAGAGCGAACTTTGCCAAGTCTTCTAATTTTATGTGTAATTATTGATTCTAGTGAGCCGCTAGATTCGGCCTGTAGTTTCACAAATACATCATAGATTCCATATGTACCTCTGACTTCCTTGACTTCTGGAATCTTTGAGAGCTCGTTGATTATTTCTACTTCAGAGCCCAGGTCACAGTTGACCAGAATGTAGAGTGTTTCCATGAATAAAGGCTGTTTTGGCTACATAAAATGATATCCATATTTAAAAAGGCGTGTCCAATATTTACAATATGCCAAACGAAGTATTTGTTAGAGAAATTTTACCAATTAACATAGAGGGAGGTTATCTAATCGATGGCTTTCCTTATACTGGTCTTGCAAATGCCATTGCAACTGAATCTCTAATCAATACAACATCCCAGTTTGAATTGGTAGGAGTTTTAGATTCTGACTTGTTTCCCCCAGTAAGCATGATACGAGACGAGACTCCAAACTTTCCAGCACGTGTCCTAGTCAACAAGGACCTCAAAGTAGCAGTCTTTTCATCATATCTTACCCCTCACGAGTCAATTCATCGCGATGTTGCAAGAACCATGTTAAAGTGGGCAAGTGATCACAAGTGCTCTTTTATCATAAGCAGTTCTGCAATCAAAAGTGACGAAGAGGCACCTTTTGTGATAGGAGCTGCAAGTACAAAAGATGCAAAGGAAAAACTTCGTAGTGCTGGCATACCAGTGCTAAAAAATGGCACAGTACCTGGAATTCCAGGAATTTTGTTAAACGAGGGTTTCATATCAAATGTAAATGTCATTGTACTCTTGTGCAAAGCAAGAGAGTCAGGCCCTGACTATAGAGCAGGTGCTGAAATCTGCATGGCAATGTCAGAACTTGTTCCAGGGGCATCATGTAATCTAAAATCGCTTTTAGATGAAGCAGAAGAGATAGAGAAAAGTCTCAAACAGGCCGAGCAAGACACTGGGCCAATAAAGGATGCAATTTACGGATGAGCTACCAAGAGCGAGAGGTTCCAAGGGAGGACCTGGAAAAACTTTTGAGAACTTTGGATTCTGACGAAGGAATAAGAATGGATGTAGATTCCTACCATATATTTGTCAACAAGGCATCAAAAAGATATTGCATAAATATTTCCAAAGATAATATAGATGAATTTATTTACAAAAGTAAATCCTCTGAGGTGGTAGATTTTCTTGACAGTAAGACAAGGCAGAGCTCAAAGTTTTTTTCTTACTAAGTTACCCGCAATCTAATTCTTCAAGATCATACTTACAATCTTGATTGAACTTGGATATTTTTGTATTTAATTTATCACAGATTAGTGGGTCTAGTGTCTGGTCATACTTTTTTATCTCACCTGCAATGTTTAACTGCCGAATCGAGCATACATTTGAAAATTCTATTTTATATGATATCACTGCTGCAATCAGGCCGATTGTAAATATAATCAAGATCCACTTTTTATTATGGAGCATTTTGGCTTCTTGAAACATCTATCTCAATTGTTGAGACATTTCTCTGCTTTCCGTCATTTGATTCAAGCCTCTCAGAGAAGATTCTCACACTAGTTACCTTGTATCCCATTGCGCTCATCCTTTTTACAATCATCTGGGATACATCAACTGCGGTGACCATGCTCCTGCCCCTTGCCTTGATGGTAACGGTAGGCTCGTTTGCTAAAAGTGTTAGAGTGGCATTAAGATATGTCAAAATCGGTTTTTTTCCAATAAATACAATATTTGGCGGTCTTGACACAAGACGACTCTAGTTGTGTTTTATTTAATGGTTCAGATACTGGAATTGTGTTTTTACTCAAATCATTTTTTTGGCTCCAAAACTTGATTATCTGTACGTGACCTTTGATATCAGAATACAAACTAGTGCAATTGCATACTTGACCAAACAGAGTTTACATCTCTAAATTTCAGATTGAATTTTTTCCCATGGGTCTGACTCGAGAGAGTATAGCATATCGAAATTATCTTATTTTAGCCGCTTTTTTGCAGAAGTTAGACTGGAATATTTTTCTTGAATCGGACTAGAACGCTTATGATATTCTTGTCAATGTAAATTTTTGCATCTTCAATTACTGTCATGTAATTTTTTATTTTTCTCCTATTATGTGCTGTGACATAATCCATGGGTTTTATAAGACCAGATTTTATCAGAGATTTGATTTTTCTGTAACCATTAGTAGGTTCAAGATTACATATTTCTAGGATCTGTGGAATGGTAGTAGGTTTATTAGATATTATATTTAGAATCTTTTTCTTGTCTGGGTCAACAAATGCCTCTACAATTAGAGCAACAAGTTCTGGTTTTTTTATTTTTATCCATTCATTTGCATTACCCTCTATCTTTCTTTTACTTTTGATGATTTCCATTGCCTCAAAAATGTTTGTTGACCTATCAATTTCATAAGAGGCATGCTCTAATGGGTCGATTATTCCACCAAGAGGATCATAGTCATCTGAACTCACAAGGAATGAAATGTTTTATACAATAAATGATTATTCTTTCATTTTTGGAAATATGTTTTAAAATATCAGCTATTTTATACACTCAAAATTGTTTTTGCCCAACCTCTTGCTACAAGAACTGGAGCAGTTGCAGGTTTTACACATGCTGGGGAACCATCAGCATTTTTTATAACAAGTGTTAGACCAGGGTTACATGTTATGTCCTTTGCAGCAATACCAGACTTGAATTGCTTTAGCGGAGACGGTGTACTAGGATGTGTGACAATCAGGGTTACAATATAGTCAGAGGGTAAGATATTATTTTCGTGTTGTGGATATGGGGCAACTTGAAGCATTGTCAATGTATAGTTCTTGAATTGTACAGAAGAATTGCCAGCTACAGAGCCTTTGCTTGTCATGTTATAGTTTCCATGGTCCACTCCTTGTGAGATATCAATCAAGGCAGTGGCTACACCTGCCCAAATACAGATAACACCTGTTGCGCATCTTGAATCTTGGATTCGGAGAATTTTTACACTTAGATTTTCGGAGGAGATAGAGCCAGTTTGATTAATTTTGAGGTCAAACTGTTTACCAAGATTTGCAGGAATTATATCATTGCTTGCCCAGACAGGGACGGAAATTCCAGCTATTGCACTGGCCAATAGAATTGCCATGATTGAAAAATTTAGAATTTTCACTGGTAAGATGTAACATGCTAATATAGTTAAAAAGATTGAGTAGATTTTATTCTTATATTATATTATTTTACTTGAGAAAAAATGTCATCGATGAGATTTACTTTTTCGATAGTGCACTACTCCACTAAGAGCGGGCTTTCTATTAGTATAGAATGTGATCTTGAGAGATAGTTGCCATTTCTAGAATATCGTGCAGTAATAGTACGAGTTCTTACTTGTAGCATTGGTAGTAAGGGTGACTGCATTGCAGTAAAGAAGTGTAACTAATTTATGATTACATAAGAACCGTTTCAAAAATTAAAAATTAAAAGTAAACTTTTGCTTTTTGATTCTTTGAATTTTCATTTTATTGATTTTGTCAAATTGGCGTAATGGTTCCAGCAATAATACATTATAATTCTATAAAACTATTAATGAAAAATTTGTAGTATTTTTATGGGAATGCGTAAACTACACAATCTATTACGTCAGCACCAGTTGTAAAATCATTCCCTGAAGTATCTAGTATTGTAACAGTTACTGTATTAGTAGATGAAACTTTAGATCCTGCAACGGTTAAAGTTTCTGAAGTAGCTAGACCTTCTAGCTGACATACTGACACATGATGAGCAGTGGTAAGCGCTCCTGTCACTGTAACAGATTTAGTTAGAAAATTATTACCAGTTATTGATACACCAGAATAAGTAGCTGTTCCTCTGAATGCTGTTATTCCAGTAGCTCCTGTTGGACCAGTTGCACCGGCAGTTCCTACTCCTGTTGGACCAGTTGCACCGGCAGTTCCTACTCCTGTTGGACCAGTTGCACCTGCAGCTCCATTGTTACCATTGTTACCGGTTACACCAGTAGCTCCTGTCTTACCTGTTGGACCAGTAGCACCTGCAGTTCCTACACCTGTGTTACCTTGGGCACCAGTGTTACCTTGGGCACCAGTGTTACCTTGTGAACCAGTGTTACCTTGTGAACCAGTGTTACCTTGTGAACCAGTGTT
>JBGPGB010000083.1:0-6683 GCA_041483595.1 Nitrosotalea sp. | reverse complement strand
CAAACTGGACTGGCAAAGATAACCATGCACATCCCTGAATCTGAGCATAGTTCTGATGTGGTTTCATATGTATCTGAGATTCTACATGATAATGGAATCGAGCTTTTTAATGCGTTTTTTGGACAAGATCATATTGTTGCAGTCTTGCATGAAAAGGATGCAGCTAGAGCATATCAAATTCTAAGAAGAGAAATTTCTCGTTAATACCTAGATATTTGAATGTCTTTCTAGATTCCAGTAGCTTCTGCTTTAGTCATTTCAAGGTAGACTTTGTCTCCTACTGAAAGATTCAGCTCTTTATACTCATGCATATCAAGTTTGATCGAGGTTGTAGAACTTGATTGGCCCATACCTCCTCCAGATATCATTTTGTTGAGGTTTTTTACCATGTCATCCATATTTGTAAAGCCCATTACTCCTCCTGCACCAAATGGAGATGTGGGTGCGCTCTGTTCTCTAAAATCCTTTGATGTAGAAAGTGATACTACCACGTATGGAGAACCGTCAGGTGATGCGTCTATTCTTACAATAATATACTCTTTCTTCATACCTTAACTTTCTAAATCAGTATATTTTACCTTTCGCTCAAATGTTCTATTTGGGCATATTTGAGAATTATTACTAGCTTTTTTATCCTCACCGATAAATATTAGGTGGATTCAATGTCCGAAGTCAAAAGAATTCTTGTTCTAGAGAGGGTTTGTAGGAGTAGAGTGTGTAAGGAAACTTGAATCGTATTTCCCAAAGAACAGAAACCAAAGGAAAGAATACAGAATATGCAATTTGGTAACGCTCCCTCAAGTGGCTTCTGGTAGAATTGAGACTAGACATATTGAAATTCCTGTTATAGTAGAAGTCATAATCGGAAAAAACAGAATTTAACATTAGTGAAATATATTGAACATTCCAAAACCGCATTTATGGGAAAGGTCTATGCTGTGGGTGTTGGACCGGGTTCACCAAAATATGTAACCGAGATAGTAAAGGAAATAGTACTAAATTCTGATATTGTAATTGGCTACAAGTATACACTTAACACGATAGAGGCACTTTTGAAAAATAAAGAGATTCACGAAATCACTATGAAAGACCAAGAAGATGCATATCAAAAGGTCTCAAAAACTCTGGGAAATAAGACATGTGTAATTCCCTTCACAGGAGATGTGAATTTCTCAGAATCAGAAGTGGTTGATAGGTTAATTGAGATATTTGGAGACGTACAAATTATTCCTGGGATTAGTTCCATACAAGTAGCTGCATCAAAGGCAAGAGTACCAATAGACAAAAGCAAGGTCATAACTATGCATATTTCTACAAGTATAGAGGAGGAGAAGATTGAGCTTCAAAAGGCACTCATAGATGGATTTAGTGTCATACTAGTACCAAGACCCTGGCCAAAAGAACCTTCTAAACATTTTATGCAATCAGAAATATCCACATACTTGAAGGACCACGGTTTTGACACTTCAAAGATAAAAGTACATGTTTTTGAATTTTTAACTACAGAGAAGGAGACACATTTTATTGGCAAGGTAAAAGATTTGGAAGGAAAACAATTCTCTGATCTTTCTGTAATGGTCTTTGATCAGACAAAACTAGAATCTTACATAAATTTCAAATAATTTAGTGAAGACCAGGATTATTGGATTTTGCAGCAATTGTGTACGATGAGGTTGGTGGCATTGAAATTATTACACCATTCATCCAGGTGTATTGTGGATCGTAAAATCGGATAATTCCCGTACCATTTACAACAACCATAAATGTTTGACCTGGTGCAATTTTATCACTTGCTATCTTTCCATCAGGGATAAATGGATTAGTATTTTTTTGTGTACTCGTGCCACTAAGAATTGTATGTGCAATAGAATCATTGTTTACCCAAATTATTGCAGTACCAGGGACTATCTGTACAGTATCTGGAGAATAATATGTATTATATTGATTGAATTGTTGTTGAGTAGCTGTACCCTTAGGTAATGATGATCCCAGAGCAATGCTAATTTGAATTGGAGTGCCTGTAGTAATTGTTTGTGTAGAAATGATAATTCCATTTATCCATGTAAATGACGGATCGAAGAATTGTGTAGAACCAGAATTGCTAACTATAGCTTGATAGTGTTGTCCTGGAGCAATAACACCACTATCAATTTTGCCATCTGATACAAAGTGAGGAGCATTCTTTGTTGTACTTGGACCTCCTCCACCTATACCTTCAGTTGTAGTGTATATCTGACCGCTCATTATTCTATGAGGAACAGAATCATTGTTGGTCCAAACTACAACTGTTCCTGGAGTAATTTGAAGAGAGGTTGATGGTGATAGAAATTGGCCATTATTAGGATCAGATGCGCCCTGAATTATGTTCATCTGGACTGTTTTTTGTTGTGTAATTGGCTGTGAAAGTGGCGCTATAACTCCTACCATAAATGGGTACGCAGGATCAAAGAAAGTAATATCACCTGCTGTTTGATTTTGTGGAATGTTGTAACGCTTTGCAACTGAGAGATCTAAAGATTGTGAAATATCAAATTGGGTTACTGTATACTTGAATGATTGACCTGGTGCGATAAGACCGCTATCAATTTTACCATCTACAGCAAAGACCGGGGTTGATTGATCTGCATTAAGTGGTTTAGCTATACCGCTCATTATTCTATGAGGAACAGAATCATTGTTGGTCCAAATTATAGTGGTACCTAAAGCTACCTGAATATTTGAGGGAGTAAAATGTACTTGATTATTAATATCAGATGCACCGTATACAATGCTTATGTTCACTTTATCTAAAGATGGCTGTTGAGTTTGTGTAGTAGGTGTTATTGTTGGTTTTATGGTTACAGCACTAGTAGGTATTATTTTAGCACTATAACTTACTTTCATAGTTTCAGATCCGATTATCTTCCCGGTTATACTATAGACATAACCATTTTGGTTACTGTCGATGATCCTTCCAAACAAATTTAGATGAATTACATTTCCGTTTTGATCCTGCGCGTCACCTTGTATGACGAAATACTTACCATCTCGTAAGATTGACGTTTGCCATATTCCTGAATTAAGATAATGAGCATCTGCTATTGTGATAAGGCCATTGTCAAGAGTAGATTGTGTGGTACTTCCATTCATAGATCCTATTGTAAGTTGTAAAGCAATACTAGAATCTGAAATGGTTTGTTTTCCTGAAAGATAACCCAAGGCTTGAATTAGATATTTGTCATTAGGTGAGAAATCAGAGTATGCAGAAGGTAAAAACAATCCAGCAAGAAGTCCTGCAATTATCATTAGAAACAGGAATACATATTTCATTAGATTAGCTAATTCCTCGTTGCATATTTAATTACTGGGTATAATTTATCACACAATTAGGCAATTCTCGATTGATTATTTTTACAAGCTAGGTTTTGGATTAACTACACTTGATCCAAATTGTTGAATCATGAGATATTCAATGAATGCTCCTGCAAGTAAGAGAGCTAAAACAATTCCTGTTTCTATAACAGTCTGGCGAAGCTCATTTTTTAGAGGCTTTTTCCTGATTATGATATTTATCAACAAAAAACTTCTTGACATTCCAATTGAGTAGGCAATAAGTTCCATTACTCCAAAAGGAGACAAGTAGAGAAGGGCCAAAGGTGGAATTTTTGCTAGCGCCGGAGTTGTTGATATTAATGCTGAGAATGCTACTCCTGTTGACCAAGCTGCAAATGCACCCCAAGCAAGGCCAAAACCTGGAATAAACATTGGTAATGCAATTGATATATTATGCTCAAAAATTCCAATAGCATCAATTCCTTTAACTACTTTTTGAAATTCTTTGAGAAATGTTTGTGATTCTTCATCAGATAATTTGCTTTGACTTCCAATTGAATAAGATAGAGAGAAAATTCCAATAAAAATTAAAAATACCAAAATTCTTCTATTTCTAAACAATAATTCATTTTTAAGAGAACTATATTTGAGGTTGGTGGTTGGAACAGATTTAATTAAAAGTCGTATTATGAGACCTTGTTGAAAGAAGAGGTTTCCTCAGCCATAACTTATGCACTAAACAAAGGATTTCAAATTCATCCTGATGCGTTTAAGATATTAGAAAAAATCGACGTAAAGGAACTTCAGAATATAATCAAACAAGTAGTTAGAGAAAAAGCTAAACAAAATATGTTTCTGATTAATCAAAGTGACCTCAAAATGTTTGTAGAATCAGAAATAGATGAAAGTATTGAGAATAATCATCTGATCCTATCTGACCCGACAAAAAAAGTGACATCTGCAGAAGGAATTGATGGTTTTACTGCATTATTTCGAGATAGATATTCAAAACTACTCAAAATCATGATGCAGCGCTCACAATCAAAGAAACTAACTCCCATTTCCAATGTAACAAATGGAAAGTTAAATGAAGAAACTTACATCGCAGGTCTGCTGATGGACAGAAGAATAGATAGGGATGTGACAAAACTAGTCATAGATGATCCTTCAGGCTCTATAGAATTACTAATTTTCAATAAGGAGATACAGGAAACTGCAAACTCTCTACTGATTGACCAGTTTGTTATGCTATCAATTGCAAGTGGAAAGAATGGAGGATTCTTTGTAAAAGAAATCCTTGTTCCAGACATACCTGACCATATAGCAAATCGTTCAAAGACTGAGACTTATGCCGTTCTCATCTCTGATTTGCATGTGGGCAGTAAATTCTTTATGGAAAAAGAGTTTACAGAGTTTGTTTCATGGCTTTCAAGCCCTGACCCAGTAGCAAGAAAGGTTAGATTTGTACTGGTTGGGGGAGACATAATTGATGGGATAGGAATCTTCCCAAATCAGGACAAAGAATTATTGTTGTTAGATGTAGACCAGCAGATGGCAAAGGCTGCCGAGCTTTTAGACAAGATCCCAAAACACATCAAGGTATTCATAATTCCTGGAAACCATGATCCAGGAAGAAGAGCTCTTCCTCAGCCAGCAATTCCAGAAAAGCACAACATGCATCTTTGGAATAGAGAGAATTTTTTCATGTTGGGTAATCCTTCAATGCTTGAACTAAATGGAGTAAAGATATTGATGTTTCACGGACAAAGCCTCGATGATGTTGTTGGTAGTACTCCTGGACTAAGTTATGCACAACCAGCAAAAGCCATGCGAGTTTTGCTAAAAACTAGGCATCTTAGTCCAATTTATGGTAAAAGAACCCCCATTGCACCAGAACTTGAAGATTTAATGGTAATATCTGAAGTTCCAGATATCTTTCATTCTGGTCACATACATGTTGTTGATCTTGATATGTACAAAGGAATGTTAATTGTAAACTCTGGAGCATGGCAAAGTCAGACTCCGTTTCAAGCAAGTGTTGGAATTAGTCCTACACCTGGAATAGCTATTATTGTAAACCTTGCCACAATGAAAGTATTTACAAAAGATTTTACAGAAAATTCCAGTTAAAAATTATAAGAGGTCTTCTAAAGCTAGATCTTCTTTGAATGCTTTTTTTACAGTATCAGCATTTAGTGTGAGATTGAATTTTTTGGTTCGTCCATGCATTCCTTGATGAATAATTTTTCCCGTAATTAGTCCAGTCATTTCTATTTCGCTTAGCATCTGGGTAATTCTGCGTTGAGTGAGTTCTTTTTGTCTTGTAATTTTACAGAGATTTTTGTATGAATGATATATCTCACCCGTGGTATTCCCACTTGCCTTCATTACTGCCAGTATTAGCAGTTTTTCATGTAGTGGGTATGAATTAAGTGCTGTAGTTTCCTTATCTTCTTCCATTTTAAGGGAGGCCCTTCGTATATGATCTTCCTTTACGGTATCAGATTGTTCACGCTCTGCAATTTCACCTGCCACTCTTAACAGGTCTATGGCTCTTCTTGCGTCACCATGTTCCTGACCAGACATGGCAGAGCATAGGTTTAGGGCAGCTGATTCTATGGAATTCGGTATAAAGGCGAATTTGATACGTTCCTCTAGAATCTCTTTAATTTGTCCGACTGTATAATTAGTAAATACAACCTCTTCTTCACTCAGGCTGCTTAAAACTCTAGGATCTAATCGTTCCTTGAATGTAAGGTCATTAGAAATTCCTATCAAGGTTAATGTGCCTTTTTTTAGTCTCTCGTTGGCTCTAGTCAATGAATAAAATACATCTTTACCTGATTTAGAAACAAGTTCTACAAGATAATCGATTTCATCTATTACAAATACCGTGTTTAGACCATTTTTCTCAATTGCCGAAATAATCCGGTTGAATACTTCACTAATCGAAAGTCCAGTAGAAGGTAATTCTTTTTGTGATGAAAGACCCAACTGTCTGCCTAATTTTACTAATAATCCATAAAGTGTAGTCTCTTCCTTTGCATTAGCATAAAGTAAGTGGATTGGAAAAGAGTTGTCCTTTACTCGTTCTTGTATTTTGCTTAGTACTTTTTTGACTACAAGTGTTTTACCAGTTCCTGGTTTTCCATAAACCAATAGGTTAGAAGGCCGTGATTTTTTTAATAGAGGTAATAGTGATTGTGTAACCTTTTTTTGTTCATCTGCTCGATGTAAAATAATGTCAGGAATAAACGCAAAATGTAGGACTTCACGATTTTTAAATAAAGATTTACCACTCTGTGCATCATCTAATAATTTATCAATAGGATCTTTTGTCAATGACCCACACACCATTGTTTCGTCTCTAT
>JBGPGB010000082.1:0-6741 GCA_041483595.1 Nitrosotalea sp. | reverse complement strand
CAAGGATGCAATATCGTGTTTCGAAAAAATTATAGAAAATGAACCTGGAAATGTTGATGCGCTGAATAATTTGGGGAACCATTATGCAGAATTAGAACAATTTGAAAAAGCCGTTACATATTACAACAAAGCGCTAACAAGTAATCCCAATTACCTCCCAGCATTATACAACAAGGGAATTGCAACCATCAGACTTGAGAAATATGACGATGCACTTTACTGTCTAAACAGAGTACTTGATAGAGAACCAGAAAACATGCAAGCTGTTTATTATAAAGGACTAGTATTAGGTAAACAAAAAAAGCATGAAGAAGCATTATCTTTTTTTGACAAAGTTTTAGAAAAAGAACCTGATAATAATGAGGCGATGTTTTACAAAGCAACGGAACTCTCAGAGATTGGAAAAAATCAAGATGCAATACTTATTTTCGATAAAATACTAAAAGAATTTCCAAAAAATGGTACTGTAATTTATGCAATGGCAAGAAGTAAGGTTCAACTCGGAGAAGATAGGGATGCTCTCATTCTTCTTGCACAAGCAATATCTCATTATGGTATAACCATAAAGAAGTGGGCAATCAAGGACTCGGCATTCGATAAACTAAAAGGGGATCCCAAATTCAAGACCATAGTGAAGTAAAATGACCGACGAGATGCTTAAAACAATAAAGAACTTGCTGGTATCTGGTAAAGGAGATTCGAAGAGATTACGCGAGATAATTGAAACCATAAAAAAAGGAGAGCCGGTTGTCATGTCTGACTTTAGATACATCCAAACTTTGACTGAAGAAACCCTAAAAGATGTAGAAGAAGGAGGGAGTCCAACCATCAACCCGACCAAAAGAGATTCTTCCCTAGAACTACTCCGAGTCAGACTTGCTGAAGGCCAGATAACAATTGAAGAATATAGGAAACTCAAGCAAGCGCTAACAGAAGACGAATAATAGGACAAATTCTTCTTAAATCTTAAATTCAGAAAGACCAGACATCTCGTAGGATTGAAATTGGAACAATATCAATATCATGTCTATAACTATCAAGTATGGACTTTACAAACTTGCACTACATGGTTAAAGAGACGAGTTACAGGTTCAAATGGTGAATAGACTTGGCAAAGTTTGACCCCTTACCACCAGCACCAGTAATAATGACATGTTTTGGTCACTGTGGAATTGGCCTTGGTGCGGAAACATATAGAAGATTGCTAATTGATGTCGGAGCCGATCCCCTAAAACCAACCTTGAAGGGTGAAAAGGACGAGTCTCGTATACTGAAAAGATATGGCAGTACTATCTTGAGATTTCCAAATTCTTACGGAGGAAGTGAGATTCCATTAATTCCAAGAGCACTCTTAATTGACCTAGATCCAAGAGCTGCAAATTTGATATTACAATCATATCCAGATCTTTTCGCTTTACGAGACAAGCATGTAATATCCGGAGCTGGAGGTGCTGCAAGAAACTGGGCAGAGGGTCGTACTAGATTCATTAAAGAAGTAAGTACAAAGCATGATATACAAAAGCAAATTGCCAGTCTTTCTCCAGAAGCAGTAAGGGGTTTTACAGTTCCATTTGCAATGGGAGGTGGTACTGGAGCCTCGTTTGCCAGTGCTTTTATGCAATATATCAAAAAAGATACAAAAGAGCATGCTACAATTGCATCATTTGGATTATTGCCAGAATTTGGATGGGATCCAGTAATATTGGAGGCAGCTGCAATTAACATTGTAATGAACTTAGAACACCAGATAAAATATAGCGACTGTTCCATATTATTTTCAAATAAAAGACTGAGAGAACTTGCTCAGAGACATGAAAAAAGACTAGATAAAATATCCTCAATTATAGATGACCTTCCAAAGGAAACAGAGGTAGGCTGGAAGGATTATAGAGGAATGAACCTGATTGCAGCGAATGCAATGTCCATGTTTGTTGCCTCGTTTGCAAGAGAGACAGAATGGGATATGTCAAACTATAGAACGTGGCTAGCTACAAAGAGACCAAGATTTGCAATCACCTGGGTAATTCCAATCGTTCCAGAAGAAAGGCAATGGAGCTCTGATCTAATGGCAAGTACAAAACACAATACAATGGAGGGAATCGTGGAACATATCAACAAGAAAGAGGATGGAATACTGTTTGATATAGATGAAAATGACATAAGAGACAAGGGTGGACCCAAAGATTCTTGCTGTATACTTGTCAAGGTAAAAGGAGATTTTGAAGCAAAAGAAAGAGACATTTTGAAGAACATGATAAAGGATAGATTCCATATCGAGGAATCTAGAATGATCTTCATCAAGGTTCCAATATTAGAAACTGAGCAGGCAAATGTCACAATACTTGTCAATACTAAAGCAATTGGACCAAAGATTTTAGAAATTGCAAGTGAAGCAGAGGCCTCGTGGGATGCATTCAAAGACGAATATGGAAGGTGGGGACTATCCACTGAAGAATTCAAGTCAAGCCTTATGGATGTAGTTCATGAGTTTAGCTAGAAATGTCAGATTTCGCCTTCCTCGAACAGGTTGCAACCCGCATCAGAGAAAATAGAAATCAATTAAAAGATGTAGAAGACGAGCTTGCAACAGTGAATTTTAGAATTCATGAAATTCCACTCAAGAGTCCTATAGAATCTACATTTGCAAAGATGATAGGTCAAGATTATTATGATGCGACAGTAGATTTGGAAAAAGCAAAAGAAAGACTCGTTGCTCAGAAAGAAGATCTAAGTGAAAAGGTAAAAGAAGACATTGGCACATTCATCACTGAATTTACGTCTCATGATCTAGTCATACCTTTAGAATCAAACCCAAAGATTGTAGAGGGCAATACAGTTTTCCATTACAAGGATAACGCCAATTTCACTAACATTTTTTCCATACTAAGCGAGTTATTGGGTCTCTCAGCTCCAATTCTTATAAAAGATGTAATGTTTTCCCCATCCGATATCAAAATTAAAGTTAAAGATGAATACGAAGCAAAACAAAAGTTCCTAAGCAGCATAAATGAAGTACAAAAAACGCTATCAATCAATAGAAAATAACACCCCCCTTCTGGGCTTTTCAATCTAAGGTTCTGCGTATAAGATATAACAAGGTAAAAACTGCAAAGATTTTGTGAACAAGAATACCAAAAAGCTTCTTGCTATATCGTTTATGGCAATTTTTATCGTATCTACAGTAAGTGTTGCATTTCTAGGGGGCGGAAGAGTCTCAAACCAAATCGACAAAAGTACAGGTACAACAATTACTGGAACACCTGCAGATAATTATCCAGATAACAAAAGAGCAACATTTTGTGAGACCGGTCCTGCTCAATCCAACAAATACATAACAGAGTTCAAAATACCAACTGCTTGTACTCAACCGCTTGCAATCACAGTGGATTCTCTAGGTAGTGTCTGGTTTACCGAATCAAATACTGGAAACTTGGGCAAATTTGACCTTTCTTCAAAGGCATTCCAAGAATTTGCCAATTCACAGTGGCAAAAGGGAGAAAAATCAATGATGTGGGGTCTTGGTGCTTCTCAAGATGGAAACATTTGGTTTACAGATTCTCAGCACAATTTGGTCTGGAAATTTAATCCCTCAGACAAGAGTTATGCAAGATTTACCTTCCCCAAGAGTACAAATGTTGATGGATCTTTTCCACAAATGCTTCTCATAGATGGAAAGAATGTCTATGTCAATGACTTTACTGGAAAAAAGATTGGAGTCTTTACTACAGATCATAGCGGTTCTGACCTTGGCGTTACAAACATTGTAGCTCCAGGAGATTACAACTTTACAAGTACCATGATAACAGATCCTTCAGGTAAGGTATGGTATACAATTTGGATATACCAAAAAGGAGGAAGTCTTGTAAGCTATGACCAAAAGACAGCTAACTCTACCCAGCATCCTTTACCGCAAGAAATTCAAGCACCCAATGGAATCGCAATTGATTCGGCTGGAAAATTGTGGATAATGGATACCGCTAGTAGTTTATTTTTTGATTTCGATCCTATGAATAACCAGTTTACAAAGTATCTAACCTCTCCACCACCAATTACCTCATATGGTAATGTATCAGGACTCATCAAAACACCGATATCAAGACCATACTGGAATCACTTTGATGATAAAGGAAGATTGTGGTTTAACGAACAAGTTGCAAATAGTTTGGGGGTATACGATCCATCAACTCAGTCACTGGTAGAATATCAAGTCCCATCCAAGAATCCCAACTGGTCTGATTGTGGAACATTACAAGACTGTGGAGTATCTCAAGCTCTTGACTTTGCAGTAGATCACAATAAAGTTTGGTTTACAGAATGGGTAGAAAACAACATTGGTGTCTTAGATTCTAGCATACCCTTACCAATTGCGGTAAGTGTTCCGGACACTCCAGTTACTATACATCGTGGACAAAATGCAACAGTTTCATTTACCATCAATCCACAAGAACTGCTAACATCTCCAGTATCAATTATTTCATCAAATACAGCAGGGCCACAAAATATTTCAGTCACACCACAAGAGACTCAAGTCACAGTTGACAAACCAAATACTGTCAAGGTGACAATATCGGTAGATAGTTTAGAACTCACAGGAACTTACAAAGTTTTGATTGGTGCAAGATATCAAGATGTTACAGTCTCAAAATCCATTGCCTTGATACTACAGTAAGATGTGATTCCTAGCCTAGATGTACTGATTGGAATTTCTATTTATTGCACAAAAACTGAAGGCATTGGAGGCAAGATAAAGTCCTCACCAGAGAAGTTCTTTGTCTCAGAGATATTGCGAGAAAAATCACTTGACAAGATTTCTTCTTCAGGAGGTTATGCAGTATACAAACTAAAAAAACAAGGCATTGACACAAACCATGCATTATCAGATATTTTTACAAAATACGGATTAAGGCTCAAAGCGTTAGGTCTCAAGGATGCAAATGCCACCACAGAACAATATGTCTGTGATATGACAACTGGTAGGTCAGCCAATACCATAGTTACAAACAGGTATACACTTGAAAAGATTGGCCTGCTTCAAAAGCCTCTAACAAAAAAAGACATGATTGGAAACCATTTCAAGATAAAGATAGAGGATGCAGATTTTTCAAAGATTTCTCAGTTCAATGACCAAGATAGGATTCTCAACTTTTTTGGGTATCAAAGATTTGGAAGTAGAAGACCAGTATCACATCTCATAGGAAAGGCCATCTTGCAGAAAAATTTTGATCAGGCTATAGAAACTATGGTTTCTTACACCTCAGAATATGATTTGCCTCACAATAACAGGATACGTGAGATGCTCAAGGAAAAATCAAATTATTCAAAAGTTTTCAATGAGATCCCCCCACAGATGGATATTGAAAGAATTCTAGTGGATGAAATGATAAATCATGGAGATGCGCTCAAAGCTTTGCGTGCAATACCAATACAATTAAGGAGATTCTTTGTTGAAGCATTCCAGTCTTTTGTGTTTAATCAGACAGTCTCAAAGGCACATGAGTTTGGCGAAGATTTGTTACAACCACATCAAGGAGATGTCTGTTACGACAAAGATGACAATCTTGGAAGATACCAAAATGATCCTCAACAAAGGTTGGCAGTTCCACTTGTCGGTTATTCATATTCAAAAAAGAACAGATTTGACAATTTCATATCTCAGATACTTGTAGACCAGCAAATAACCCCCAAGGATTTTTTTGTAAAAGAGATGCAAGAGACTAGTGAAGAAGGTGGGTTTAGACAAGTAATAATGTCTTGCAAGGATTTTTCAATAAAGGAGCCCTTTATTGATTTCACACTCTCAAGAGGGTCATATGCAACTATCCTTTTACGAGAGATAATGAAACCATCAGATCCGGTAGCTGTTGGATTCTAATTGAACAAAACCTTTTCAATTTTAAAAACCACTAGTAGAGCACATGAAATTTTAAGACATAGATTAGAAATAATCCATTGTACCAGAAAGTTTATGGGTAACAAGTGATAATATTATTTATGAATTACAAGCCATTATTTGATAAAGTTATGGCCATTGACCCAAAAATACGCTTTGCTTCCATATTTAATATGAGCGGACAGGTTTTGTTCAGCGCTCATCGTGAAGGTGTAAAAAATCTACTTTCCCCAGATGAGAGTCAGAAATCACTTCAACTTGCTATTAATGCATGGAAATCACGAAACGAGGTTTCGGACAAGATAGGGAAAGGCAGGTATGCACTAGTAGAATATGAAAAATTAAAACGGATTACAATGCCCTTGGATTCAGATCATATACTCTACATTACAACGGATGTAGAAGCTGATCATGCTCCAATAATTTACAGAGCCCTAAGATTGAAACAAGATGAACTTCATGTTCCAGAAGGAATGCCTTGAGTCAAAATTAGAAAATTTCAAGGCATATTAATTATTACAGATATTAATGCATTATCGTATCATTCTAGCATTTAGAAAGATAATAATCATAAAACTAGCCATCATTACAGTTGTTGCAAATGCAGGAAATTCTGGTATCGCTCTAGTTCCTTGAATCTCAACAAGTTTGATATTGACCGGAACCATAAATCCCATTACAATTGAATGCCCATAGGCTTCATGATACCTATTTGTTCTAGTTTTACTGCAAAAACATCTACATTTTCATCAAAAAGTATTTTCACATCGATCAAATGTTATTTTCAGAGAAAGATTAATTAATATTTTTTACAATTCTGGATTTTAACAAAATAAATAAAACCCCATTTG
>JBGPGB010000081.1:0-6847 GCA_041483595.1 Nitrosotalea sp. | reverse complement strand
TTCACTAACAATGTTCTTGAACAAGGTTTGATAATAGTTTTATTTGAAATAAATCATCCAGATATAGAGAATTTGCATGCAAATAATACCAGACATCAGTAACGTAAAATATTCTCAAGTGATTCTTGAGTCCTTTTGTGCGGAGGTCCTCAATTTGGATCCTAAAATAAAATCTGTTGGAATAATTGACGATAAAGGAAAATTACTTGCTGAAAATAAGAGACAAGGATTAGAAGCATTCATGAATCAAAAAGACCTGGAGATCTTGCTAATGGAGACTGCATTAGGGGTGAGAATGCGTAGGGAACATGATGCACAACTCGGTCCAGTGAATTTCACAATATCATATGGTGAAAATATGGTATCCATGATATTTCCATTCCAGAGGGACATGTTATATGTCTCTACTGAGCATGAGATTGACTTTTCAAAAATATCTTTTTTGATATTGCAGCTCCTGGAGCAAAAATTACTACAAAAAATTAATGTTATATGAAAAACCTACCCAATCTTCACTAACAATGTTCTTGAACATGGTTTGACAAGTGTTTTATGTATAAAATTTAACTAAAACACCATGATATCATTTTCTTTGGGATTATGTAATCTCTATAAACTTAACAAGTATGGAATTCAACTGGATGAATTTTAAAGGGGATTGATGATGAATAATTCTACACAAGGTTTGATGGTTGAAAAAAGTATGGAAAATGAATCTGATGACAATAATTCATATGCTTTACGGGTTGAGAATCTTTCCAAGATCTATTCTACATCTGCGGGCCGAGTTGTTGCCTTGGATAAGGTTAGTTTTGCAATAAAAAAGGGTGAGTTTGTATCTGTGGTTGGACCATCTGGCTGTGGAAAATCTACGGTTCTCAACATGATTGGAGCACTTGATAGACCGACTAGTGGTAAGATCTTCATAGATGACATGGATATTTTTACTCTTAACGATTCTGAAATTGCTACGATGAGAAATAGGCGTATCGGATTTATTTTCCAATCGTTTAATCTCATTAACAGAACAACTGTTCACAAAAATGTGAGACTGCCAGGAATCATAGCTGGAATGCCAAGTGACGTTGCAGACTTTCGTGCCTTGAAGATATTGGAGGCACTTGATATTGCTGACAAGAAAGACCAGAAACCAGTTAATCTTAGTGGTGGACAGCAACAAAGAGTAGCCATAGCTCGGTCTCTGATCAACAATCCTTCTATAATTTTAGCTGATGAGCCCACTGGTAACTTGGATACAAAGACTGGCGATGATGTATTTGCAATGCTAAAGAATCTCTCGAACAAATTCAAACGTACTATCATAATGGTAACACACAATCCTGAACTTGCCGAATCTACCGATAGATCCATATTTCTAAGGGATGGGAGGATAGAAAAAGATGTCATCAACTAAAATATCAATTACAAAATTTTTTGCAAGAAGACTTGGAGTAAAAGTTATAATTCCTATCTTAATTGTGATGCTTTTTGTACCCAGTACAATTTCATCTTTTGATGCATACGGACTTAATCCTGGGCAGGTACAAGGAGTACAAGGCAATGATTGTTTTGCACCGCTTACAACTCTTATTGATTCTACTTATCAGGGCCCCATAGTTGTTGACTCGTATTGGGTGGATCAAGGAACAGCCTCTACAGGCATTCTTTCTAATAATCCTGTCAAAAAGGAGATAGGTCCAGGAGAAGGAGCTTCAGTTTTTGCGGTGGTTCTTAATAGCAGATCAAGCTCTTCCATATTATCGATTACCGGTTTTCTTAACCTTCCCTCTGGGTTTGTACCGATTGGCTCTAGTCAAAATCCACAGTTACTTCAATCATCTAACCAGGCATCAAGAGCTACAAGTCAAAATGTTGCAGTGGCAGACTATAATGGAATTGTCTTACCTGGAGATTCATTCATTTTGTACTTTAACCTAAAAGTATTGCCAAGTGCAAAAGTTGGTCCATCTCCTACCACTATGATATCAAATTATAATATTCAAGGTTCAATTAGCCAACAGTGTACATCTGCTTTACTTAATGTCCCATTTGTTCTTCCCGGTAAGGTGATACTGGACGCATCATCTTCAACATCTGAAATTCCTTCTCAAACTAAAAGTCCTATATCTATTTCAATAGAAAACAAGGGATCTGCTGACGCAACAGGAGTTGTTGCAACAATACTTAATCTTGGAAATTCTAAAGGTGCGACTAGTGGTGGTGGAGGATCACTTACAATTTCTAGCGGCACAACCCAGATTGTCAATCTTGGCCCTAATACTTTCTACATAGGAACAATTCCTGCAAAATCAAAAACTGTGATAAGTACAACCGTTTATCCTGGAACCTCTGCAAGTGGTTCTACGCAAGAGGTATCGCTTCAGGTAACGTATCAAAATGCATGGGGTAGCCTTTCAAACGCCTTTCTTACTACTGGACTTGTAATATCTCCAAATCCACCAGAATCCATTAGTCTATCGTATCTTGGAAACACTACAACTCCAGAAATTATTGCGGGAAATCTAGATGAACTAGGTTTCGCTGTTGCAAATAATAGCACCAATACAATGTCAAACATAATCCTATCTCTTGTACCCCAGTCAACTTCTGTCTCTATAGTTGGACCATCTACCTGGACAATACCAGCATTACAACCTGGGGATAGAAAAGTACTCTCAACTAAAGTATATGCAGCAAACTCACTAATCAGCACTCCTACTTCTTTTACATTGACTGCAAATTATGTTTCAAAAGGACAATCGCAAACAAACTCCCTTACATTGGGAACCTTTGTTGTTGGTAATATCAAGCTCCAAATTTATTCTCTATCTGTTAGTTCCTCAGGTGGTACTTCTACTATTGGAGGCAATTTGCTTAATCAAGGTAGTACAACAGGATTGTACACCACGGTAGACCTTGCCCCTTCGCCTCTCTTGAATGCAATAAGAGCTGCCAGACTTGCAAATTCAACAAATAATCAAACTGGACAATCATTTCAACAAGTTGCAGGACAAGGTGATCAAGGCTCTTCAGGACAAGGTGGCCAAGGATTCCAAGGACAAGGTGGCCAAGGATTCCAAGGACAAGCTGGTCAAGGATTCCAAGGACAAGCTGGTCAAGGATTCCAAGGACAAGCTGGTCAAGGATTCCAAGGACAAGCTGGTCAAGGATTCCAAGGACAAGGTGGCAGAGGTGGAGGTGGTTTAACTCAACAATTCATAGGAGATCTTACCCCTGATTCCCCAATACCATTTAGTATACCAATTAGAGGGCTTAATTTGCTGCAACCTGGGATGTATAAAGTATCATTAAAGGTGGCATATGCAGATGATTTGAAGGAATTTCACACCGCAATTCTAAACGGTACCGTTAGCATTGTTAAAAATTCACAATCTGGTAACGCTAGCAAATCTAGCTCAATCTTTGACCAGATACCATTACCGATAGTTATTGGAGCCGCAATTGCAATCATTGCCGTGGTTGTATTTCTAATAAAAAGAAAAAGATCAAAAAATAAGAAATTAAAGATGATAGCACAAGGAGATTCTGACATCGTATCAATATTTGATAGTGTAAAAAAGAAAGAAAATGAATCCTAAAGATCTTTTTTTGTTGTCATTTGAAGCGCTAGTTGACAGAAAAATAAGAACATTACTTACCATTTTGATGGTTGTCCTTGGATG
Organism: Nitrosotalea sp.; assembly: GCA_041483595.1. Classification (GTDB taxonomy): domain Archaea; phylum Thermoproteota; class Nitrososphaeria; order Nitrososphaerales; family Nitrosopumilaceae; genus Nitrosotalea. The sequence continues at coordinate 3,164 of JBGPGB010000081.1, read as the reverse complement.
TAGTCTTGTTGTCATATTAAACGGTCTGAGTGCAGGTCAGGCAGCGTTTTTGGAAAAGCAATTTAATACTTTGGCTGCAAATGTTCTTTTTGTAAGCAGTGGACAACGTGGATTTCGAGATGCTTCAGCAAGTAACTCTATAATAATTAATACTGTAATTTTAGGAAAAGTAAAGTCTCTTCCATTGGTATCTGATGCTATACCAGTATATTCTGGCTCAGTAACGCTAGGTTCACAAGGAAATACCCAGCGCGCATCTGTCACGGCAATGGATCCAACCAAATTGACTGTGGAGTTACCTAATATTGAATATGTTGATGGTTCTATAGTAAAACAAAACGATCGGTCCGCTGCAATTATAGGAGATACAATAGTAAATCCACCTGGGGCAGCCAGTGCTTTTGTTACACTAGGCCAGACAATTAGCGCAAAATCTACATATTCAGATGCGGCAGGGAAGACAATAACAGTGACACAGAATTTCATAGTTTCAGGAATTCTAAAGCCAACTGGTAATAATCAAATCGATCGATCAGTTATAATTAATCTAGATGCTGGCAATCAACTCTTGCACAAACTAGGTAAATATGATCAGATTATAGTTGCAGCAGCAACTCCTGATGATGTTGACACGGTACAAACCGAAGTAACAAGTCAGTTTGGAACAACTCTTGGAGCAACAACCCCAAAAGCACTCATAGCAGTAAGACAGCAAGCTGCAAGTGGAAATGCTGCCTTTATTCTAATGGTTGGAATTATTGCACTTGTTGTCGGGGCAGTGGGCATTGTTACCACTTTGTATAATTCAGTAACGGAGCGAATCAGGGAAATAGGAACGATGAAAGCAATAGGAGCTCAGGGAACTACAATCCTTGCACTATTTTTAGTTGAAGCTGCCTTGATTGGATTACTTGGGGCATCTTTAGGATTGATTATAGGTATAGGAGGAGGTTACATAATGAGTATTGCAACAACAACCAGTATAGGGGGAGGAGGACCATCTGTGCACATACCACCAATCTTCTCTCTAACTGACTTGGCAAAAGTCTGGCTACTCTCTTTATCATTAAGTGTATTGGCTGGAATGTATCCTGCATGGAAAGCGTCAAAGCTGTCTCCAATGGTTGCATTAAGAAGAGAATAAAGTGTTTGAAATTATACTTTAATGAAAATTTAGATTTATAATTTTTTATAAAATAACTTTCAGAGTAACAGTAATTTTCATACTGTTATTTTTAGCCTGAAATAGTTGGTATGATTATTTTCACAGTCATTTGCGCAGCAGTAGAAAAAATATCGCTATAAAATGGTGATATGATCACTACAAGATATGCTGCAAGTATATTCAATCTCTGACTCATGGTATAGATTGTTATGTGTTTTTGTTTATAATGGATTGTGCAACCATATTAAGTAACAAAGTTAGTAATCATTTCAAATTATTCTTTGTATCTTTCAAACCTTAAAATGATTCAAGTAATAGGACTATCTTTCAGGAACATAGTTCTTGAACATTGTCAGTGAATAATGTGTCACAATTCTTTATAGACTCTCTCAGGTAGTACTGATAATGAATACAAAACAACTAACCATGAACCAGAAGATACTCGCCGTCATAATTGGTGTGGCAATATTTGCTACAGCAGGCGTGTCGGTAGCATCTGCTCAAGTTCAAGGTTTAACAGGCCAAACAGGTCAGACAGGTCAACAACCACCAAAAATCCAAGGTACAATTAACATCGGACAGTTACTCTTGTCTAACGTAAAGACAAGTTTCACTGACGCAGCAAACACCGCTGCAACAGCAACAGGAATCACCAATGGAAAAGTGATAGGCGGAAGCTTGACAATGGCACAAGGATTCCTTGTGTACAAATTCCAGGTAATTGACGGCAATAGTTTGATCTATTCCGTGATTATTGATCCATCAAATGGAAGTGTATTATACACCTCACCAGGCCACGCATTTCAATTGGGAGCCCTAGGTATGGGCCATGCTGGAGGAATGAAGGGTGGACATCACATGGGTGGATATGGAGCAAACTCACAAAAGGTTCCATCTGGAAGCACGACCCCATCATCTGGTCTGACAACTCCAAGCGGATCACAATCCTGATCCAAAAATCTTTTTTTATTTTTTAATTCCAGTATCAACTAAACTTATAATTAAAAAAACACAACTACAATGTCCATTTACTTAGTTTACTGAATAACTAATCCACATTTGTTAGCTTGTTATTCTACGTCAAACCGATTATAATACCCGATTATATGTATCATGAGAGGACGCAGATTTGGAACCGCTTGAATTTTGTGATATATGCTTTCAAAAAGGAAAGCCAAATCTTTGTGAAACATACAAAAACACATTTACCAAAATCAATCCTTTACAATTCTCACAGAAATCTAGGTTGGACAAACTTCTCAATAGACTAGAGATAAGACCACGTTCAGTGGATAAACGTTGGACCTTAGTTGTTGATTCTTCAAAACGCAAGGAATTTCTTGATTCCTTGTGGGGAGTAAATGCTACAGTTCATACTTTGGAGGATCATGTCAAAACCATTGAAAGACTTTACAAGCCAGAAGTAAGAAAACTGGGAGAAGAAAGACAAATAGAACTTCCCAGTCTAGAATCATGGGAGAAGTTTGATCCTAAATCAAGAGACTGGGCTCCTCTAAAAGTTGAAACAAAAAAAGAAAAGTTTTACGCCAAAGTAAATCTTGGTAATATACTCAAATGCTCAAATTTTGATGGAACGACATATTTTCGTACTTATCTAAATGATCATACCCCAATGCTTGCTCCCATGGAAAAACGTGCAGTATACAACATTGTTTCTACCCTATCAGAACCAATAACGTCTATTTGGAAATCTGATGATACTGGTAAACGCGGATTTATTGAATATGACCAGTTGCCAAATATACCTGATGAAATATTCAACGTCTTGCGAAGACTAGCAACAACGGACAAGAGAATTCTTGAAACTATGATATTTGAAAATGATGATTTTGAACTAGTAAAGACTGTACTAGGCTGTATCAAGATTGATCTGACAAAATCCTCTGAAACAATAACTACTTTATCAGAGAAACAATCTGATACTCCTATTCTAATTGAAGCGATACAGAAGGAACGTCTTGCAGTAATGTTTGATATT
>JBGPGB010000080.1:0-6855 GCA_041483595.1 Nitrosotalea sp. | reverse complement strand
CTTCCAATTGAATTATTTCGTAGTTGGCAAAGAACCTACTCCGCAAGCCAAAATGCACAAGTGTATTGAGGAAATTAGAGATAGATATAGAGCTATTAAGAATATAAAGTTTGAGATAGAAGAGCTTAAAGACCAAAATGAACTTCTATCTTTATCTTTAGCAGAAGTAGCAGCTAAACAAGATTATGAGATTAGAGTTAGGCAGGTAGATAGAAAAATAGATTCTAATACTGAGCAAATTGAGTTTCTTAAAGCTAAGATTGATTCTTATGAAAAAGAAATAAAGTTTTTGAAAGAGTTGTTTGACCAGATTAATGAGAGGGTTCCGTTAAAGCCTTGGGATGATTATAGTGTTCAATTAGAATATTGGAATGCTAAAATGACTCAAGAGATTAATACTAGGGCTGTTATGGGTCTTCCAGCAGACTTAGAGACAATTAAATTGATAGTAGCACTTCCAGATCAAATGCCAATTAAAAAACAGTTATTAAGCCATATTGAAAAAAAGACGTTATCAAAAGATAAATAGTTCATGTTATTCAAATTGTGGTTAGAATCCAGAACTGATATTGTCTACCATGCTACTTATCATAGAAATTTGTCTGGCATTGCTGAATACGGTTTAGACCACAGCAATAAAGCCGGTAATAACTTTCATCAATATGGGCATCATTCGTCAGACAAGACATTTTTCTCCAGTAATTTAAGTAATGCTCAGTTTTGGGTAGGCAAATTAGAAGATCAGGGAAATCATAACTCTGATAATATTCTAGATGATGATCTTATCCCTATTATACTTAGGTTTAGGTTTAATAGAAGGCCAACTACAGATAGATGGCAGGTAGATGATTTAAGTGATGTTGGCAGGAATGATTATCATACAGATAGAGTAATACAGCCACAAAGTATTCAGTGGTGGGATGGAAAGATTTGGAAGAGTGTTGATGACCAAGATATAGACCATAACTTATTTCTAGAGTGGCAGGATTTTGGGGAAGATGAATACGGAAGTCCAAATGGTGGTTGGTATTATAAACAAAACTATCCTTATCCGAGGTAAATTATGGCTAAATTCATAGACCGTGTTGCGTCAACAGATAGAGGATACTTGGCAGGGGATTTGTCAATTTATCCTGTGGCTAAAGATACGCACGAACAATTATACACTGTATCTAACAATGCTCAAACTAAAACAACTCAAAGCACAAGCTACAACTCCCCAATTTTTATTGTAGAAGATACAAGTTCATTTCCAGAGCAGGGTTTAATTCTAATAGGAACAGAACAGATATATTATTCAGTTAAAACTACAAATGGTTTTACGGGCTTAAAGAGAGGTTTTGCAGGATCAAGGCAGAATGCTTGGCCTATTGATACACCTGTCTACGGAGCAGTCTTCGCAGAGCCGCATAATTCCATTAAAGATGCGTCTATTAATATTGAGAAGAATCTAGGATTGATTAAGAATCCTGATCCTAAATCATTGAATGGCATCTTAACAACACTTGAAACTAGATTTTTATCACCAAGACCAGTGTTTAGAGCAGACCCAAGAACAGGAGTTGCGCCACATGTTGTAAGTTTTCAAAACTTTACAGAAAGTCCTGCTATTAGATATTTTTGGGACTTTGGAGATGGTTCAACATCGCAAGAATTTGCTCCAACTCACACATACGAAGCCAGTGGCAATTACAGTGTTTCGTTGACAGTAATTACAAGTTTAAATGGTCAGGGCATTGCAAAGAAGACTGATTATATTAAGATTGGATTACAGTATTCTCCTGCATTCTTTTATGTACTTCCATTATCTGGCACAGTGAGTGATACTTTTACTTTTGTAGATCAATCGGACGGTGATATAGCCAGTAGATATTGGGTATGGGATGATGGAACAACTACTTCAATAACCGATCCAAATGAACATACAGCAGAACATCAATACACGGTTGCTGGAACATATAATCCATCTTTGTTATTGGTCTTTTCTGATGAAACAAAAAATGTAGTTCTTTCAACAGAACCAATTATAGTAGGAAATTAAATGAGCAATTATCCAGTAAGTTTTGATGATGATACAAACCTTTTTTTAGTGCATGATGGCCTAAGACTAACATTGGCAGAAGATTATTCGCCTGGGGATACCTCTATTGTGGTTAATGGTGATCCTACGCTTTCTTTTCCTCCTACGGGCATTATTACACTAACAGAGCAATGCAGCACTATCAAGAGAGCAGTTTCTTTTACATACAGTGGGTTAACTAAAACTAGCTTTACGGGCTTGATTTTAAATAGTGGTTTTACTGATATTATTAAACCAAAGTTATTCACGCACGTTACAATGAATGTTGTAGCAGAACACCATGATTCTCTTAAAGATTCTTTGATTCAAATTGAACACATGGCAGGAAAAAGAGGCGAAGTAGCAACAAAGCCTAAAACTGGCACTATGGAAGCTAGGATTAATTACTTACGAAATCTAGTCTTAAAGCCAAAAGCCTGGTTTTCTGTAGATAAGAAGGTTGGCGCTGCACCTTTAACTGTTAATATAAAAGATTTAAGCGTTCGTGCCCCAAACAAGTATGAATGGGATTTTGGTGACACAGATACAGATACACTTACATTTCCTTACGTGCCTGGGCAAGCAGAAGGTACAAGTCCACCACCAGATGGCAGCGTTTCTCATATTTATACTACCCCTGGAACATATAGCATTACTTTAACTGCTACTAATCCATTTGGAACTAATGAAATTACAATAACCGATCTTATTACAGTGAGAACAGGAGCGCCAAACGAAGCAACTATTGATTTTAATGCCAGTCCAATACAGACATTGAGTAGTGGGGTCATTAGATCAAAAACAAACATACCTATTGAAATTGATGTTATATCTTCTGGTGTTCAGGTGGGTGATCCTATCGTTGAATATACTTGGGTTATAAATGATGATTTATTTCATCAAAACTCACCAACAACAGATGCACAATTTAGTATTGGTGGATTATATGATGTTCAGTTGCGTGTCGATACAGAACTTGGTTCTTATAGAATTACAACTTTTCCAAAAGTTCTAGATGTTATTGAGAAGAACAATCTTTGGCTTTCGGTATTTGACTCACCAGCTTCAAATACAGCCATAACAAAAAATATTTCAACCCACGAGTTTGGTCTTATTAGTGAAGTATTTAAGACAAAGACTTATAGCACGCTCTCAGTTAAAAGAGATTACACTTTCTTAAATAGTTTACCTAATTCAGCACAACAGATTCGTGAGTTTCGTAGGAATAATGGATTCACACAAAGAAACGCTACTTCGTCTGGTAATCATGGTTCTGGTGTTATGTATTGGCAAGAAGACAGTAGTAGTGTGAGATTAATGGAGTTTGATGCATTTGCAGACGTGTATTCTACTTTGCCTGTAGACACTATGAATAGGTCTTGGAATTGGGTGTCTTTAAACTCTCCTGATAATGTTTATTTCTTATTTGGCAATCAGAATCCAACTATAGATTTAACTAATGTTGAAACACAATCTGTTAGTTTGGGAAGTTTTGCATTGTCAAGTGAAACATTAAGCACTTTTGATAATGGCGCAGATGAATTAAAGTCTAATGTTGGTGATGGGACTGATGGGGAATTTTCTGTCTATCGCTCATGCTGGAAGGATAATACTGGTTATATTGTTCGTAATGACACTACTGGATCATTTTTCAGACTAAAGAGTTTTTATAGAACTGATGGGGTTTTTAATAACCCTATTCAGTCGATAATGAAATTGCCTGATTTACCGGGCGGAATGGGAAATCCAAAATCAGAAGGTCAATTAGTAACATTAACCAATGGAGTTTATTTCTTCAATAATAGCGGTGGAGTTTCTGTGTATAATACCGCAGCTAATATTTGGGAGTCCTTTGGACCTGGAATTGGAAGTCCTTTGTTTTCTACACTTCAAGATTCAACCGTATCAGGATTTGATGATGTTTCTAATACTTTATTAGCTACAAGTGATGGAGATAGAGTTGCTTATTTAAGTTTTGATTATAGCAATAAGACTTTTATGAAATTCAATGAGGTTGACGGAACTTTCCATAAATTGCCGAATAGACCTTCTGGGGAACAATTTGTTATGACAGTTTACTAAATATCAACAACCATGACAGCTATTTCCCTAAAACCTCTTGTGACAACTAAGAATGTATCAAACAAATTAATTGGTACATTCTCAGATACAAAACCCTTACCTGCCAATAAATATATTGTCAGTATAAGTTGGGGAGATTCTTTTTCTTCACAGGCAGTTATAGCAAAAACTGGCGAAAATGCCTACAATATTGTTGCAAGTCATACTTATCATAAAACTGGAAAACTCACATTAAAAGTAACTGTATACAATACGATTACAAAAGAAACCTCTAACTCAGTAACATCTATAACGGTTGGTTCTAGTGGCGGCCCTGGCCCCGGTCCTGGTCCTGGCAAAATGAAGCATATGAAAGGTGGTCCTGGCCCTGGTAAGCATATGAAAGGTGGACCTGGAATGCATCATAAGAAGATGCATAAAAAGAAAAAGTCTCATATGAAAAAACATATGAAGCATATGAAACACAAAAAGTCTCATATGAAGCACATGAAGCATAAGAAATCTCATATGGGCGGTGGAATGATGGGCGGCATGGGTGGAATGGGCATGATGATGCACCATAAAAATATGATGAAACACATGATGATGATGAAAATGATGTCTTCTGGTTCTGGCTCATTAGGGTCTGCAAGCACTGGAAGCCCTAGTCCATCACCAAGCCCAAGCCCTACTCCTAGTCCTACTTCTAGCCCTAGTCCATCACCAAGCCCAAGCCCTACTTCTAGCCCAAGCCCAAGCCCTTCGCCTTGTCCAAATGACTTAACTAGACCGTCCCCTGGTGATCCTTGCACTTGTGCAAGTGCTTATATTATTAATGGCCCTGTGTTTGGAGCGCCACTAACTGGAGAGCAATGTGTAAATCCATGTCCGCCTGGATATACTGATCCACCATCATTTGGACAACACTGTCTTCCTGGGTCGTAAATAAATTTGAGTTTCTTGATATAATATTGTTATATAGAATATGCCAATGTACTTTCCACCAATCCCTGTATATCCCGTAGGTTACGATAGTGATTTTACGTTATTTCTGGTTTATAACACATCAGAAACAATCACTGTTGCCGATACCGATGCGTATTCAGAAGAAATACCAATTAAGCCACAGCCGGGCAATAAACCTGAAATATGGCCAGATAATGGATATGCCACAATAGCTGGCGAGCTTTTTTATTATGATGCTGTTGATAAAAACAACAATAATAGAGTTTGTAGATTTCGTAGATGTGTTAGAAATTTAGGTGGAAGACCAACACAGTTTAATTCTGAAAATACATGGGTTAGAGGTTTTGTTGTAGCAGAACACCATAGTCAATTGGCCGATTGTGTTTTATTGATCGAAAACTTTATTGGTGAAAATTTCTCCGTAGATTATAAAACTTTAGATTGGAGAATTAGACATTTAGCCGATACTCCAATTATATCTGATGATTTTGGTTGTTCTGACGTAGAATTTGATTTTAATATTGTTAGTAGCAGTCCAGCAACCGGAACAATAGCCACTTATAATATTCAAACTCAAGGTGGGGCCGGTAACTTTACTCTACAATTTGGAGATGGTAATTCTACTCATTCAGCTTTATCAGGAACTCACGTATATGCACCAGGAGCGAATATTGATCCTGTTGTAGTTATGAAGAATGATACTTGTCAAGTTGTACAAACAGCAAATATTAGAACTAACACCAATACACCTATAGAAACTCCTAATACGCCTCCATTTGTTGTACCAGTGCCAATACCACCACCGATTCCGCCTTTTAATGTTCCTGATATTAACGCACCGACACCACAGATGAACTTTCCTCCTATTATGATGCCAGCATTTCCTGGTTTTCCTAGTATTATTGAAATATCTCAATTGGGTGGAATAAGTTTAATTGAAGTTAATCCAATTATTACTGTTAGTCCTCATATTAATGTTGACTCCATTGATAATAGTATGGGTCATCGTCTCATTCCTCGACGAGAGAGAGAAATAGGAAAGTTTTATTCAGTAACAAGCGATGGTATAGTTGAAACACCTGGAAGAATAGAAGTTGATCCACATATTGTTGTTAGTCCGACTATAAATGTTAGTACAATAGGAAGGAACGTAAACTTCCCTTCAACTATTTCAATTGGTCCTTTCCCATCAATGATACCGATAGGACCATTTCCTCCTGTACCTCCAATACAAGTACAGATGCCAATTATTCCTCCAATACAAGTGGCTCCTGCAATGTTTCCATCAATTGTATTTCCAAGCAGTTTGCCAATTGATATTACTATTCATACTGACGGTAGCGGTGGTATGGGCGGCGGCATGTCATTGGTTAGTGGTGAAATAATTGAATTAGAACAAGCCGATATTCAATCTCAGCCTTTAGTGAATAAGGTTGAAATAGGAGAAGATGTAATTTTAAGAATTGCTAATGGAATTGGAAGAACGTTTGCAGAGGTACTGGCAGAGCATCTTAATTCAATGATTATTGAACCTTCCAATTATGAAAGGTCGGTAATGCCATTAACTGTGCCACAAGAAATTTCAAATTTTGATATAAGGCCAGAGGTAATTCCTTTAGAAGTAATGCCAATTGTTAGACATGAAAATCTAGTTGAAGAGGAAGAAGTTGAATTGAGTCCAGTTCAAATAATGAAAGCTAAGCATTTGGGTCAGGAAACAGATTCAGTTAGAGTGCGAGCTATGCCTAGAAGATAAATATGAAAATCAT
>JBGPGB010000079.1:0-6892 GCA_041483595.1 Nitrosotalea sp. | reverse complement strand
TGTAAATATCTTGTATTTATTGAAGTTCCATTTTTTATCTTGAAGCCAATAACTTTCAAAGCTTCCACTATCCAAAAAAAGAAAATTGTTTTTAGATTGAAATTTTGAAAGTTGTGTAGATACACGTTTGTAACTTTCAGTTGGAAGATGTGCCAGATCATAAGACGATACCAACAGTCTAGGATACCCACTTTTGATTATTGTATGAAGTAGTGGTTCTAAGGGTAGGCGTATGGCAACGCTGGAAATAGATGGGAAGTAAGTTGGAGTAATTAGCTTTTTCTCACCAATATTAACTTGTAAAAGTCTTGACCTATAGGATCCTTTATTCAACAACACAGAATCCAACATTCTAACCAAAAACACGTATTCATTGTAATAAACTAGTTGGAATCATAGAAATGGAGCCTAGTCTGTTGAGATCCAGTGTGTGTTTCCTAGATAAAACCTAATTTCATGGGTAATAGTAGGAATAGTTTGTGATTATCCAGAATTTTGAATAGCCTTCAAAATATCATCAGTATACAATTGCAATTTTTTTATTTGATTTGTAGTAAGATTTCTAGAATGTGCTATGGCATCATCTTTTCCAGCTCTAGCGATAGTTCTTTGCGTATTTGGTTTAACATCTTGAGATTGTCATGTTTCTTAGCCAAGATTTTCTTGCCTCATAATATAGTCAGGCTTGCCTGCTATCAAGTTTGACAGCCCTTGTTTTGCATTTACTTTGCTTACCTTCATTGCTACCTTGTAGTTGAATTGCTTGCTGTTCCATGATCCAGAAGTGGATCCCACTCTTCTCCGTCACCCTGTCCTCCTTTTGCATCTTGTGCAGAATCCTCGCATTCAGAACTTTGTGGAAAAGAAATTGATACTATATTGCATCCGTGAGTTTCCGATAATGTGTTATATTTTATGCCAAAATAGTTAATTATATATATATCAATTAACAAATTTGGCATAAAGTGTAAGGAATGAAAAGCACCTGCAAACTAAGTCTAACAGAGAGTGAAATCAAGTATCTTACCATGCTTAGTAAAGACGGTATTGTTAGCCTTACTGATCTATGTAAAAAATTAAATTCACTGCCCCCACTAGCAGTAAGAGTAATCTCCTCACTGGATAAGAAGGGTTTCATTAAAAAAAGCAGACATGGAAAATCTAGAGAAATATCTCTGTCAGAATCAAAACATTCATTGCTTTTCAGGGATATGGTTTTGGAGTCAAGCCACATTCCATTTCACAAACATCTTGCAGGATCTGCTTTGGAAGTGCTTTCAGGAATAGTTTTTTTGAAACTCAACACTATAAAAAATATTCAAGAAAATTGCAATATTTCAGAACATTCAGCCGCAAGAGTCATCGTTAAACTAAGACGAATTGGGATGATTCAAAAAGTAGAATCTGGTTATATGATATCGAAGAGATTTCAAGCTCTGAAAAATTTTGTAACTGAATTTAGACATTATATGAATCAGAAAATTGCCAAAGAATTCAATCGGAATTCTGTGATATTGTGGGAAAGAAATGATGAATTTATAATTGAAAGCGATACAAAAAAAGAGAATGAAAATGATTTCCATATTACTGGGCCTTCTGCATTTGCCAGATTTGGAATTCAACTATTTATGATGATTTCATATCATTATCACTCGCCTAGGATCAAAGAACTTTGCCTAGAAGATGTCATAACACATTCTTTTTTGATACCTATGTCGCAACGAACTATGTTGCCAGTATTATTAGTATGGAAGAAGAATGAAAAAAATATCAATAGAGAAAACCTATCGAACATCTCTGAAAAATATGGAGTTGGGAAATTTATTGATTCCACATACGACTATTTCAACAGTAAAGGAAAACAGAAAGTCGAGGAATTCCCTACTTGGGAGGAATTTAAATCAAAGGCAATTGAGTATGGGTTGAAGCTATGAGTGAAGTAAAGAAATTCGGCGAGGCCGACCTGATTAATGCTCTAGGAGAGATAGGTGCCAAACTTAAGAAAAAGATGAGAATCTATCTCATAGGAGGCTGTGCCATGACTTTCATGGGGGCAAAGGCTGCTACCAAAGATATAGACGTGATCGTAACGTCTCCTAAAGAGGCAGCGGATTTGGTAAAAGCTATGATGGATGTCAAATTTGAACGCGTCAACAAACCAACCAAAGAATACCAAGCATTGGATGCAACAATGATCATGAAGAGATCTGACAGGATGAGGTTCGATGTATTCACAAGAAAGGTTTGTGGAAAACTAGAGATTGATGAAAAAATGCAATCAAGAGCCACATTATACAGGACATTTGGAAATCTCGATGTGTATTTGATGTCAGGCGAAGATATCTTTCTCTTTAAAGGAATGACGGAAAGAACAGCTGATCTGGACGACATGAGAATTTTTGTTGAACGTGGAATTGACTGGAATGTCATAAAGGAAGCATGTTTTTCACAGAAAAAGGGTGAACACTGGGCAGATTTTCTTGGAGGGAAACTTCTTGATTTAAAGGAAAAACATGGAATAGATGCTCCCATCACCAAAGATTTGCTAGACAAAGCTGACATGGCTCTGCTAGAAAGAACTTTTAGAAAAATAATTGGAGAGGAAGAATTGACTTTCAATGAGATTGTTGAAATTATCAAGAAAAAATACAAATACTCTAATTCATGGACCAGAAAACAACTTCAGACTCTTGAAAAGAAGAAAAAAGTGAAACGAAAAAAAGATGGCGTGACTTATGTTTACTCCATGAAATAAAATGCATGTATGAGTTTGGGTCATGCCTAGAAATCAATCCATGAAATCAAATCTATTTTGCCAAAAGATCTAAGATCAACATGACGTTACCATGCATGTGACAGAATGTCTAATCTTTTTGCAAAAGGTTTATCAATTTGAATTACTAATATGACTGTAAAAATGAAAATGACCCATCAACATCGAATTTTTAACATGGACTTGGACCCGTTCGGAACTGCAAACCGGCAACCGCATTTACTTATGCAATCCTTTTCTGATTATTTCTAACGCATTTTGAGCTCTCTCAGGTCTTGGTAGTTGTATCATGAATACATTAGAGTTACCATACTGCGAATTAGGAGAAGAAAGAGCAAGCAATGCAGTTTCTGCCAATGCCTCAAAGAAATCCATGGCCTCATTTGCATATATGAGAAATTTTTCCTCGATATTTCCTTGTGAAAATTGTAATGTAACCCTGACAAAAACATGACCAAGTCCATCTTGTAGTATGTTAAGATTAGTCTCAACAGAAACCGGTTTTCCAGCAATGGTTTTCATGAGATTATCAAATTTCTTATCATCTAGAATAATACATGGAACCTCTTTCCCTTCAAAATCAAATAGTGTCACCTCTTTGTGTCTTTCTGAAAGAAATTTTTCTAGTTCTTCGTTAACCATAAATGAAAAAAGTAATGACTTTTTAAAAACATATTTAGTCAGATGGGATCAAATAATACTTAGAGTTTTTGCCAAGAGTTCTATTCTTTCGTTATCTTCTTCAGAGATTTTCTTGCCACCATATTTGTTATTGAAATATATCAGATCTACCATCTTAGACTTGTCGATGTTTACAACTGTAGCATTGTATGAGGGTGGAATCTTTTTGTTCGTAAATATAACTAGCCTGTCCACTACCGCCGATTTTGATATATCCGATATTTTATCCAAATCAGGAATACCCAATTCATCAGCAATAACTGCCAATCCTACCTTTGATCCAAAGTTATCCAGATATACCGCGTCAAGAAGTAAGTTTTGTTTTTCTAGTTTTTGTATTGTACCCATTTCCTGAGCAAAAACGGTTAGACTTTTGACTGCCTTTTTAATTTCCTTTTCATTATCAATACTATTTCTTCGTATTGTTAAGAAATCAGATATTGGAATATTCATTATACTTCCTCTTACTCTAAGTCCTGGATATGATTGCCTTATTGCTTCATCAATCACATTTTCATCAATTTTTTTGGAATTTGATTGTATTGCTTTCTCCATTGCTTGATACAAGATATTGATAACGGAACGCACATTTCTAAACTCTGAAAATTCATCATAAAGTACTTGAATTTTGTCCTCAAGTTCTTGTTGTTCAACTGTTCCAAATTTACCATCTTTATCGCAATGTTTTATGTATTCTGTCACAATTTCAGCAAGTTCATCTTTAGAGTTTGATCCGGCCAGATCTATTTTGTAATTTGCCTTTTCCAGTCTATCAAATACAGACGGGTTGGTATTTTGTATCTCCAAATAACCTGATGGAGTAGATATTAGTAATAATACAGAAGCAGGAAGATGTGCATTTATCACACCCTTGATGAATTCAATCGAATCTTTGTTTCCATCAAGCTCATCTATTTCAAAGACAAGAATTTTTCCTAAAAATCTATGAGTCAAACGAGATATGGAGGACAGCATTCCAATTAGCGTTTCTAGGTTTTTAACTTCGTCAAAAGAATTAGAAATTACATTTCTAATTAAAATAGATTCATGATAGTCAAATTTATGAATTAGAAACGCTGTTAGATTTTCCACAGAAACAGATTGTTTGCCAGTGATTATGTCGTCTGTTTTCTCTTTTATTGTCATGCCCGTGAGTTTATTTACAAAAGTATAGTCGAGTGCTTTTTTGGCAGAATTGTCACCTTGTTCTGCATTTTCTCTTAGATAATTCAAGAATTTTGATCTTAATTGTACAAAGAATTCATTGTCAAATCCCTTGAGTATTGCATCATAAATTCCAGAGACAGTCTTTGGTGAAATCGTAGACAAATCAACATAAGAACATTCAGCATTGTATCGTCCTTTGAGACTTTTAATATGAAAAGCTAAATGAGTTTTCCCAGAACCTACATCTTGGACAATAGTAATTACTCGAAAATCACCATTTTCAGCAATCCTATTTTCTACTTTTCTATTTAGTTCCTTTATACAATCAAGCACAGCAACCTTTGCTTCTTTATGTCTTTTACCCCCAAGTATTTTTGCATCTTTTTCGGTAGGGGTTGGACTACTAGGATAAGGATTTTGTTGTAAATGATAAGGATACATTAGATATTCCTCACGTAACCATGAACAAGTCCACGCATTATGATTCCCTCTTGACCACCAGAAGAAATTTCATATCGATCTCTATGATTTTCAATCAAATTTGATGCCATTTGATAGAATTTGTCCTTTGAGAGATTCTGAGTTTCACAGACTTTCTCTCTGATTTTAGTAAATGGAACCCAACCTATAGAAGTAGATGATTCATTCAACGAACTGTTAAACATACCCTCAAAATCATCATTTTTAGAGATGCTTTCATGTGTTGAATATTTTTCCAATTCTTCTTCTAGGGTTTCTGCATGTGCTTTTAATTTTGCAAGAGACTGACTTACACCTACTAACATGTTAAGCATTAATTTGAATTTAGGATCATTTTGTGTTATATGTTGAATGTAATTCTCTCTAGTCCAGATAAAAAATGCTACACCCTTTTTTTCAATAAAGATTTGCTCTTTTCCCTTTAATTCTTCAAGTATACTTTCACAATCCTTTCCAAATGTCTTTTTCAGGTCGGTTTTTTTTATTCCATTAACCCCTGAAGATTCAATTTTTTCCAGTATCTCCCCTTTCATAGATAGAACTCTACAAAATTTTATTTAATATCCAATGTGATAGAGGGTAACAATTTGGTGAAAATTTGTTACCTCATACGTGAAGACAAACGTTATCACATGCAAAAATCATTCCCAAAGCAAAGATCGGTCACAATATAAGGCATATTGAGATAGAACATTATTGCAGAATGATGATTGGGTAGTCTGATTTATGATGAATTATACCTGGGGTATCTGACTGCTTTAGAAATATGAGACATGTGAAGTCGACAAAGATTAAATCCCAAAGATGCATTGAAGGACATATTGAAATCGTCAAATGACCCATGGAAGGATAAACTTACTTCCGAACAATATGACATATGCAGAATGAAAGGAACAGAACCCCCATTCAGCGGAATATATCATGACTGTAAAGAAAAAGGTATGTACAAATGCCTATGCTGTGGAACTAACCTGTTTAGCTCAGAAACAAAATTTGATTCCGGAACAGGATGGCCAAGCTTTTGGGAGTCAGTTTCAGACAACGTAAAAATTGAGAAAGATACAAGCTACGGGATGCTACGAGTTGAAGTACTGTGTAAGAATTGTGGTGCACATCTTGGTCATGTCTTTGAAGACGGTCCAAATCCCACTGGTTTACGATATTGTATAAACTCCGCTTCTCTAAGACTCGAAAAATAAATCAGGTAATAGCAAAATTACCTTGCTATTAATAGTACCGTATAGTACCGTAATATATGTTAAATTGTGAGTTTTGCCCAAAGCAGTTCTTCGAAACTGTAAATGGTTTAGTAACAAAGACTTTCCATGAAAGTCTTCATGATCCAGAGTTAGTAAACAACTAAACCTGGAACCTTTTTTGTACTATACAAAATCAAACCTAACTTTTTTATCAGTTGTCATTATTCTAATTGGAAGTGACTAAATCAAAGCGAGTGGAATCAAAATCCAGATCTAAAGATTCTACACATGATGTTGTCAAGAAAATGTCATCAATCTCAGATGCTACCAAAATTTTAGCTACCGAAGTCAAGACAATGTCAAAAATATTTGTAGAGAACCAGAAGATATTGATTTCTCTAAAGGATATGATATCTTCAGTAAATTCATCACTTGATCAAATTCAGAAAAATTCAAGACAAATAAACATAATAGAAGAAGATACACAACGCCTATTTTCTGGGATGAGCCAAGTTAAGGCACATTCCAATCTAATAGACAAGATCAACAATCAAATAAATAGGCTTCAGGATCACGTAGACAAAATTCGAGA
>JBGPGB010000078.1:0-6892 GCA_041483595.1 Nitrosotalea sp. | reverse complement strand
GTTGAACCCATAACACTATACCGGGATAAATAACTTTTTGAAGAGGTTCCCCAGTAAATTATAAACCCTTTCAGATCAGTTAAAGGAGTCCCATCGGTATTTATTATGGGTATGGCCCAATAAACAGAGCTGTTTGTTATTGTTATTGGCATGGGTGCCGGGGTTGGCGCTGGAGATGGACATGTTGCCGCCAACATGGATAATGCAAATAAAATAGCAAATAGCCTGGTTAATTTCATCATATCCTATTTTACAATTATAGTTGACGGTGAATTCGGCACTGTGGCATCAAAAGTACAAAATGCCTCAGTCGACAGACTTGATTCAAGACCGGCCGTATCATAAGCGGATAATTTGAAATAATATGTTTTCCCATCTGCCAGGCCCAAGGATGATAACATGATAGCCCCGGTCGTTCCAGGACCAGTTACTCCATCCATAGCAACATCCTTAATAATGCCTGTTCCTTCTATTCCTGATGTATTACTATAATAGAGTTTGAAACCAGCTAAATCAACTAACACTGTTCCATCAGTATTTGTGGATGGGGCTGTAAATACCAACTGGTTCGGTGAAACTGCCGGAGTACAGACTGCAGCATTAGCAGACATCACAAATACAACCATTATGATTAGTAATATTAAAAACTGGCCTGCAAATTTACGGATGTTCATGTTATGTACCTCTTATGTTATTGTTTAATTATTGTTATTTTAAATTAACTTATGTTTTTCCCTAAACCTGGTTGGTGTTGCAATTCCTAAAAGTATTGGATCATTCATTGGATTATCTTGGGAATATTCAAGAAGCCAGCCTTTAAGAGTTTTAAACCAGGTCTCAATACGATTATCTTTATTATCTACATAAGCTCTAGTCATGGAGTCAGCATAAATGTTATGGCCTTTAATAAACACATCCCGTAATAATGCACGATGATAAACCTCTAGATAAGATTTATAAAGAGCCTCATAATGTTGAAAATTATATGGGACTGTAATATGCACTCTTTGATTATGATATGAATCATCTACATATTTTATCAGGGTTTGCGGCATATATGGATTTTGGCGCTGTTTGTTATGTTGTCTACCAGCATAATATCCTTTAATTAAACGTTTGGCAACTTCAGATTTTACCGAATAAGATATATTAACATGTTTAGTCACAAAAGGCTCTTTATTCGATGCCGGTAAAAAGACACCAATCATTTGATTAATATGGCTTGCTACAAGTACCCAGAACTCTTTGAGTAGTTTGTCGCGTTTAGCAATTTCAGCACTTAAATGCTTAATATCGACTGGGTCTGTATAAATCTCCATGTTATTAACATCAATATACATATTCTTTATGTCAAATGCTTTTTCTAATGAATTAGGAATAGAGAGAACAACCTGGTCTTTTTGAAGAATATGGTCTTTTTGTTGTAATACTTTTATTGCCTGACAATTTCTCCACACAAGACTAACGGGATTATTGGGATAGTTCTGCAGCGACACTTGAGGTTCCCATTCGATACCGATTAGAGGTTTATTGAATTTAATGGACATGATTATTTTGGTATCCTATTAAGTTTACCCATGTAATATGGACGTTTAAGCCCTGCAGTATAAACTAAATAATATCCTTTTGTCGCTTGTAAAATAAACCAGTATGGTAGTGGAGGCGATAAATCAAACAACCGGCCAAATCTTCCATGATGAAAAAAAACTTCATGTGGCGTAAAAACTAACAGAGTTGATATAAACTTGCGTTCTTCCAAAGTGTATGGTGCTAGGGTATTAACGCTCTTATAGCTAGTTGGCCTAAATGATAACCGCTCCTTAAGAACTCCTTGTACAGGATCATATGACATAATTATTTACCTCTACTCTTATTTATTATTTTGACTTTTTAATTGATCTTTAAGTTTTTCAATTTCATTTCTTTAATAGGCATGTTACAATCGTTTCACTATTTGTACAACAATTTCAGCACGAACCAAACCATTATGCTGATTTACAAAATTCATTGCGGCTTTTTCATCATCATTAAACCATCCTGGAAGATATGTCTCAAAGAAATTATCGATGTTTTCATCAATTATAACTGCACGATCGACATCATTGGAATTAAAATAGTCTTTGACGAACTCCTCATCTTCAGGCATCCACTTATCAACCTTATATGCGGCTTCTTGTGCAATCTCTTTTATGAGTTTAAATGTTTTCGCATTCATCTGCTTAGGTCTTGTTAATATATGAGATTTTTTTTTGTGTTTAATTGCCATGTTATCACCTTTTGCTCTCACTTATTGTTTTGATTTTTTAATTGATCTTTAAGTTTTTCAATTTCATTTTTAAGATCAAAAAGTTCTTGTTTGATTTCATCGGATAGTTTTTTATTTTCATAACGATCTTGAATCTCATAAACTCTTTTTTGTTTATAATCAAGTTGATCTTGAATAATTTTTTGCTCCAGACGTTTATCCAACTGTTGAATCGATTGCTGTATCTGCTGAACATCAGTTGCATGGGCATAACGATCATCCAGAAAAAACCATACACTGAAGAGTGAAGTTAATAACCCTGCAAGAATTCCAATATTAATCAAGAGTTTTTTCATAAAAGTGTACACAAATAACATTGTCCATCGATAGTATAAATACTTTTATTAGTATACACTTACATCAACCCAATCGGGTTTTTTAAGTGATGTTTTATTAAAGTAAGCACCATCTTCAGAATATGGATAAAGATCGCCATTTTTAGTATACTCAACAAATTCGTTATAAGTAAATGTGCCATTTTCTCTTTCAACTTCATCGCCATTATCAAGATTAACAAGAATATAGGTTGGTTCAATAACAGTAATTAATTGCATTGCAAGATCAGTCAAATCAAAACGTCCTCTAACACCTTTATTTGATAATGCTTTTTTAACCATTTTTTTTGCCTGTGTCCGCGTGTTTGCTAAAACACCTATGATTATTCGAACATCGTTATTATCTGCATCAGATATGTTATACTTATAATATTTAAGATTCATGGCTAACCCCCTTATTCAATATTAAATATTTTTTGACGTGTAGGGTTAGGTGCTTCCCATCCAAAATTTTCATTATTACGAATCGGATCAATAGTACGCCATTGCCCATTAGAGCCTAAACCAGTTCCGTCATTTAATTTTCCAATAAATGCCTGGCAATATACATGTCCCCAGTCGCCGTCTGAAGAATAAGATGTAATCTTTAAACGACATGGGATACCGATAGACCGCAATAGACTAGAGGCAAGTACAGAATAATCATCACAATCTCCCATAGGAATAATACCTTGTTCAATTTTTGACAAAAGTAATGGGGGTGTAATTAGATATTCCAAATCCAGTGGATCGGGGGTATATCTGATATTATCTCTGCAAAAATAATATATGGCCTCGGCTTCTGATTTTTGATCGCGAGCTGGGATGTTCTGCAAGAGATTTTCAGCCCATTGTCTAACATAAGGATGGTTAGATGATTTTTTGATAAAATCTATCATTTCTCTTATGGTAGCATAATTAGCGGATTCTCCGGTACCGATATCTATAGTTCTGGTCGGAGGAACATTAATTACCCCTATGGGATTTGAATAGTCTGAAAACATTAGATACTCTCTCCGATATCTAAATCTGAATCTAAAATTGAAATGAAGGTATTGTCCAGTTTATAACCATAATCAAAAAAGTTTTGATTATGTTTATGTTTGCTCATAGGTTCATTAATTTATGAAGAAAACCCTCAAGAAACAAACTCTTCTCAATCTTATTAAAAATCACATTAGATTGAGTTTCAACTTCACGCATTGAATATTTATAATGAGTATTTACATCATCAATTGATATTGATTCAGCTTCTTCTATAGAACTTATAGTGTCTTCAGCTGCATATTGCCCAGCTTCATAAATATTTCTAAACCAGTCTAAAACATTTTGTAGAGGATTTGATTTAGGGATTGGGCAGCCTTGTTTACGTGCAAAATCCAGAGCTACTTTAACAGCTTGTTTTTGGGTATATGTTTTCTTATGGCCATGTTGATGCATCAACATGTCAGAGATGTTTTTGCCAATTTGTTTAGATGAACAGCCTTTTCTCATAGGCATGGGATGGTCTCCTGATTAATTGACTAACTGTCTTTTAGAGTTGATGAATGCATATAAACCGCCATCATGATATAATTTTAATGGAATGGCATAAGAACAAGCATAACATTTATAAACAATAGTATTTAATATCAGGTTTTGATCAATATTATATTCATATGCTAAAACCATCAGCCCACTGCATTTTGAACATTTTCTTGATTCAGATTGATTGCCCATAAAGAACTTTCCTTAAATTCGATATATATCGTAAGCTATTTGAAAAAAATGGTCCAGTGAAAAATTCAAATGTATAAATTAAATTTTTTCAATAGTAATTTTAGCTTTACAACGAATGCATTTTAATTTTAAACTGAAAGAAGAACCTGTCAGACTCTCTAAAATCAAATCTCCACAATTAATGCAACATATCTGCCCTGGTTTGGTTTGAGTCAGTTCAAACAGATTGACAGACATTGTCGATGTTGACAGTACCATTTTTTACTCCGACACTTTCATTAAGTTTAAGTTTGATTATTATTTTACACTTATGGCAAGAATAGGTAATCTTATAAGTATTCTTGTCAGTTCTTTCCATAGGGTGCCCACAAGTAAAACATGGGATTGAGAGGTTTAAAACTAAAGCAGGAGACCGGTAATAAGTCGGAAACTTAATCATGTTTGATTTCATGTTATTGTTTACTTAAAATTTCAGGTAATTGATCTATTTGCTGGTGTTGTTGAGGTTCTGAAACAACATGTTCAGAAGATGAGATGTTTATGGGCTCTTCATCAATAGATAATGGTGATCCGCAGGTCTCACATGTTTTTGCAGACTGGTTAAATAATGTTTTATTTGAAAATACAATCTCTTCTTCACATTTATCACAATATGCAATGAACTCATTTTTCTTTTCAGTGTTTGCCCAGTTAATGAAACTGATGAAATAATTTCTGGTTTTCTGCTCTATAATCCAGGTCCCAGCATATGGCCTGCCTTGAGTTAGAACATAGTCAACCGGGAGCTGGCCGCTAAGTAAAGAATCATAATTATCCCCAAGCTGCACAATCAACAAATCCCTTAAAATGGGATAATATTCAATGCTATTCATGTCTCTAGCTTGTTTCATTTCAATAAAGACCGGTAACATCTGCTCCTCCTGAATGATAATGGGCTGTTGAGATTGTTGAACTTGTTGAACTTGTTGAGGTTGATCGATGGGAGCAGTTTGCCCCGGCTGTCCTTGGTTATTTTGCATCGTTCTATTCCGGTATTCTTCCGCTCTTCTCATTTGGGCCATATCTTCTGCGGTAAACATGCCTCCAGCATCATTAATAGGCTGTTCTGCCGGCATACTTCTAATTTGCACATTTCTCACTGCTTGATTAGGGTCTGCGATGATAATGGGCTGTTGAGCAACTGGGTTGGTTTTTCTGCTTTTCAGATAATCAATAGCCTCTGAACCAATTTTAACAATATGGGGAGCAAATGATTCAGCAAACCGCAGCCATGGAGAAGTAGTGTCTTTTCCAGGTTCAAGCACATTCATAAGATTTTTAGTTTTGGTTATGAAATCAACAGTTTGTTCAATTGAGTCTTTTTCAAGTTTAGGCGGGTTGATGATTTGGTTTAATCTTTGAAGTTGTTCAAGCTGTTCTGAAAAACTCAGTTCTTTTTTAGGCTCTGGAATCAAACCCAGAGTTTTGACTTGTTGAAGCGCATCAACAAGTTCTCTCATGGGATTTGATGGAGATGGGGATGAGATGGGAGCAGATGGTTTAAGAAGTTTATCAAAAACACCTGTCGGTGCCAGGGCAACAAATAGAGCAGCCAGTTCCTGAATAGCTGATTGTCTCTGCTCAGGCGGCCTGTTCATTTGAGTTTGAAGCATGTTAATCATAGAAGTCATAACATTGGTTTGATTGGTAGATTCATTTTTGGCTAGATCAACTTTCAGATCAGCCAGTTTTTCATAAACTTGCTTGGTATCGTCAGGAGTAGGGTTGCCCTTTTTGACTAGATCAAGAACCTGGGATAACATGGATATTTGAGATTGAAGGGTTTCAGCGGGGTTTATGGAAGATTGAATAATTTGTTGAGGTTGAGCAGTGCTAATGGATTCCATAGCATCAATAGGGTAGATTATGGGAGGGTATTTATCTGTTTCTCTTAGCCCTCCATCTCTCCAGACCAGGAACCTGTATAATCCCGATCCCCATTTAGCAGCTAACCCAGGTTTAGCAGTATAGCCCCTGACTATGCTAGCCATTTGATATTGAAGATCAGTCCAGTTCATCCAATCATCATATCTATCTTTATATTCCCATAGACCAGGGCGAAGTTCTTTTTCAAGTTTAAGATAATAGCCCTGACTTCTTGGGATGCTTAGCAGAAGTTGATCCATAGCTTTTGTTTCCTGGTCTTGTGCTTGTTCTAAAAAAGGTTTATTTCTTCTGCTAGGGTCATACTCTTCTTCATTAAAAGCATCTGCCTTTATTTCTTCTTCGAGAATTTTGCCCGCTATAGATTTAAGCTTGCCTTGTCTTGCCATATTAATCGCGGCCTCCTATGTTTATGTTATCGCCTATATACTTATGCTTATACTCTTATTATGCGTATGTTATTGCCATGGCCATGTTCATGGTTATATTCATGTTCATGTTCATGGTTATGTTCATGGCTATGTTCATGTTCATGGCTATGTTCATGTTCATGGCTATGTTCATGGCTATGTTCATGTTCATGGCTATGTTCATGTTCATGGCTATGTTCATGGCTATGTTCATGTTATTG
>JBGPGB010000077.1:0-6982 GCA_041483595.1 Nitrosotalea sp. | reverse complement strand
TATAAGTTAGCGAGGAATATATGCGAGGCCCGTTCTGGAGTAAAAAAGTTATGAAAAAGAAAAAACTAAAAGAACTTGATCCTAGTTACCAAAAAATTAACGAAGTCGAACCACAGCACACAATGGCACAAGAGGCTCAAGCATATTCAGAGTATGTTGCCATTAAGAAGGCTGAAAGAAAAGCAGAAATGAAAAAGGAAAAGATAGCCGAAAAGATTATTGATTCAAGGGCTGGTGGTTTTATTGGTAACTTTAGCGGCAGTGGGATATTCACAACTAATGGTGCAGGTGACAATGGCATGGAATCTTATTATGGTGATGAAATTGCGGAAGCACCAACCAATCCCCCAGAAGGCGTTAGGGCGCTAAAGGGAATATTGCCAAAGGCTAAAAAGAAAAACTATACAGGAAGAGCAAACGTAGCAAAGCCAGGGTATTATCAGGAACAACCATCAGCGCCTTACTTGGAGCCATCAGCAAAGATAGAAGTCGAATACGATGGAGAAATATTGCCAGACCTAGAATCTGTTGATGCCAAACTGCCATCAGAAATTGAGATGTTTAGTCAAGTTCGTGAGGATATTCGCATCTTCCGAACCAGCGAAAGCACGATGATTTCTGCTATTATAGTTGACAAACAAGAAGGCAACAACAAAGCCGTAGCTATTAGATGTTATGGTGGTGTTGCCTTTGGTGGATATGTTCGTGATTGTAGTGGTGATGCGTATTTAATTGAAGGCATTGACTATGTAAATCTTGGCACTATTCCTTTTAGTCTTAGGGTAGAAATACCAAAGGCCGGCAATTGGGGTGTACACATACCAATTCCAGAAAAGGTTTTAATGTCTTCTTTTGCTCCAAGTCAACTCAAGGCGATATCGGATTTGAAAGAGCGATATCCAGAGGATAAGTTTGACATTAATTACCTTCAAATGTTATTGGCAAACTAATGGAGTTTTTATGGCTTCGTATGATGAGGTAGCAAAGTGTTTTAAAAAAGTAGACACTACTACTGATGTTTACGAATTTGATTTAAGTGCCGCCTATGAAGAAGTTCGTAGGTGTGCTTATCTCAAATGGGAAAATGCTGGCAGGCCCGCAGGCAGGGAAACTGAATTTTGGCTTGAAGCAGA
Source organism: Nitrosotalea sp. (assembly GCA_041483595.1). Taxonomy (GTDB): domain Archaea; phylum Thermoproteota; class Nitrososphaeria; order Nitrososphaerales; family Nitrosopumilaceae; genus Nitrosotalea. The sequence goes on along the minus strand of JBGPGB010000077.1, from coordinate 5,849 downwards.
GTTAGAGGTAAGTAAGTTGGCTAGGGATATAGATGATATTTGGTATAGTGATATATAGAGAGAACAAATGGCAGAGTCACCAAGAAAAGTAGTAGATTGGCATAATTATTTCCTAGATTTGGCATATGATGTAGCCAAGAGAAGCAAAGACCCAAGCACTCAATGCGGTGCAATTATAGTTGATGAGGAAAATCGCATATTAAGCACTGGTTTTAATGGTGGTTCTTCTGAAATTGATGATGAAATGATTGATTGGTCTAGGCCAAACAAATATGATTGGGTTATTCACGCAGAAGAAAACGCCTTATTAATGACTGATAGAAGGAATTTAAGAGGGTGTACTTTATATACCACAGGCCATCCGTGCAGAAGGTGTATGTTGAGAATATCCCATAGAAAATGCAAAAACATTATCTATGGTCCACTTGACATTCATTGTGTGGATGAAGTAGATCAAATAATAGGCGATCATATTGCCGAGTTATCCAGAATAAAAATGACTTTTATTAAGAGATGATATGAAATACGAATTAGATGAAATTGCTAATACATTGAGCGATTCTATTCAGAGGCTTCATGTAATTCTGCCAAAATTAACAAGAAAAGATGATATTCAAGCAGTTAAAAACATTATTACTGATCTTGTTTGGGCAGAAGAAAATTGCACAGTTATAGGGCTTCATCAAGTTGGTCAAGCATTAGATGACACAATGGGAATAACAAATTGAAAGACGAAAGAAAAAGAGATATACATTCCCTGAACATTGATGGAATGGTAAGATGTAATCCAAGAGATAAAGAAGCATCTCATAGGGCTGCTATGAATAAAATTTATACTAGTGATGACCCAAAAATAATAACATGCAGTAAGTGTCTTTCTCTTTTTTATGAGGAAAGACATCTAAATACTGTATGATTACAGGAATGACTAATTGGAATAGCTCGAATCAAAGTTGCTGTATGCAGCAACCACAATGTCCAGATAAATTTGGATGTCCTCCAGGTGTTTGTCCAGACTTTGAAATTAGAAGACATGATACAAAACCACCTTATCGCATATCAATATCTGATTGCAACGGTCCTTTTGATTTAACTGGAACCATTGTAGAAGTCTCAATGTGGGCTATTGCCAAATTTAAAAAAGCAGTATTAGTTACAGATACATATTTTGCATTGGCTGATGATGTTGGATTTAATCAGGCGAGCATCGGAGATATTATCGTTGTAGATAGAATAAGAAATCCAGAACAAATGTTAATAACTGGATTTGATGAAACCAATAGATTCGTTCAGGTTCAACGTGGATACAACGGGACAGATGCAGGAGATTATAAAAAAGGTCAGAAAATGCGCATTTTCAGGATATTGAATGCTATTGCTGACACCAACACTGTTACAGAAGATGTTACGAATGTTAATGATGGAACGATTACTTATGGTGTTGTAACTGATTCGCAATTGATATATAATTGGGTTTCTCAAGATACGTGTTTGCCAGGATGTTATTGGCTTGAGTTTAAATTGCTAAAAATGTTAGTTCCAAGTAGTTTATCTTTCTCACAAGCACCACTTGATTTTCCACTATTCGGAACTCCATCATTAGGAATGTGTTCTACGTCGGTAATACCAATTGTCCCCAGCTTTATAACCAGTGTGAGTGGATGTGATTTGGGAAGTGGCGTAGAATGGGTAAGAAGATTTCCTCTGGACGCCGAAGGATTTTTGATTAAAATAGTAGATTCACCAACCGCAGAAAATTTAATATGAGGGTAATTAAAAATGCCAACTACAATTGAGTTCATCATGGATCGTTTTGTTAGTAATGGTATTAGGCATATTTTTAACGTTCCAGGTGATTACAGTCTTCCGATAAATAGACATATTGAAAAACATCCAACTTTACAGCTTGTTGGCACTACTTCAGAAGAAGGCGCTGGCTTTGCTGCTGACGCTTATGCTAGGACAAATGGCCTTGGCGTTGTGTGCGTAACTTATTGTGTTGGTGGATTTAAACTTATAAATGCTATTGGTGGTGCATTTGCTGAGAAATCACCCGTTATTGTTTTGAGTGGAAGTCCAGGCATTAAAGAGCGACACACGGATGTATTATTGCATCACATGGTCAAATCTTTTGAATGCCAGCATGAAGTGTTTGCAAATGTTACTTGTGCCAATACAGTTCTTCGTGATCCTAGTAGGGCAGCGTTTGAAATTGATCGTGTAATTGAAGCTGCAAAACACTACAAACAACCAGTTTATATTGAGCTTCCTAGAGATATGGTCGATAAAGTTATTGCTTATGATCCATATACGGTTGGAACACCAAAGCAAATTCACAGCGATCAAGAAAATCTTGAAGAAGTATTAATGGAAGTAACGAATTGGATTTCCGGTGCTTCCAATCCTGTTATTTGGGCAGGTGTTGAAGTTGCACGTCATGGTCTTGGAACAAAGATTATGAAGTTTGCCGAAAATAACAACATTCCAATGGCAACAGATATTCTTGGTAAAAGTGTTATTAATGAAAGGCATCCATTAAGTCTTGGTGTTTATGGCGAAAGCACAAGTCGTGAGGAAGTTCTTGAAATCTTCCATAAGAGTGATTGTGTAATAATGCTTGGCGTTATGATGACAGACATGACACTTGGCTTCTTGCCATTGAAGTGTCAGCGTAGGAATATCATTAATGCCAATAGTCACTCAATGCAGGTGAGAAATCATAGCTATGGCAATGTTAAGTTTGCTGATTTTGTTGAAGGGCTATGCAGGATTAAGTTAGGCCGTCAACAGACAGTGAAGATTCCAGAACCAGTGCATGGCAAGTATGAAATGCAAAAAGGTTCTAAATTGACAGTAATGCGTCTAATGTCTAAGATTAACAGCATTTTAACAGAAGACCATGCAGTTATTTCTGATATTGGAGATTCGCTTTTTGGTGCACTCGACATTGTTGTTCACAGACATAATTCCTTCTATTCTCCTGCTTTTTATACAAGTATGGGATGGGCTGTTCCTGGTGCTTTGGGTGTGCAAATGGCGAATCCAAAGTTGCGTCCGATTGTTATTGTAGGCGACGGTGCTTTTCAAATGACCGGACAAGAGTTTAGCACTCTTGTACGTCAAAACCTAAATCCAATTGTTATTGTTTTGAATAATGGTGGATATGGAACAGAGAGAATATTAATGGATGGATCGTTTAATGATATTCAGCCTTGGAATTTTGAGAAGATTCCAGAACTTGTTGGCGGCGGCATAGGTTTCAAGGTAAGTACGGAAGACGAACTTGAAAACGCCTTTACTCAGGCATTGTCCGCAAAAGTTCCAACGATTATCAATGCTGTAATTGATAAAGAAGATCATACACCAGCTTTGGATAGAATGTTTACAAAGTTGGCTAAGAAAGTTTTTTAACCCCAAGTGGAGATTATGCAAATTAACCAGAAAAAGTTCGTAAGGATAAATCGACAAATCAGTTGCTCAAGTGTTCGAGTTAAGAAAGACGGAGAACACTTAGGTATTATGCCAACTATCCAAGCGTTGGATTTGGCATATCGTGAAGGATTAGACTTGGTGGAGATTGTTTCCAATACAAATCCTCCAATTGTCGAAATAATGGATTACAACAAGTTTAAGTTTGAAGAGAAGAAGAAAAAGAAGGAGCAGCAAAGTAAAGCAAAAACAGTTGCTCCAAAATCCATTAGATTGCGTCCGGTTTCTGGGGACCACGATGTTGATACAAAGATAACACAGATCAAAAACTTTCTTGATGACAAACATCCAGTAGAAGTTAATATTTTGTTTAAAAATCGTGAAATGGTTTTCAAAGAGCATGGTTTTGAAATTGCAAGGAAGATTATAGCTGCCACAGAGGAACATGGCACAGCGCAAGATGCTCCAAGATTTGAAGGAAACAAAATAGCCATAAGGTTAGTTCCTAAATCTAAATAACCATATTGACATCAAACATCACATTTGGTATGATAAGACTTCCAGTTGAAATGAAAGTTTATCGACAGAGGAACCAAAATGGACAAGCAACTACTTGAGATTGTTGCAGACGATACCCAAAATATCGTCCTTGACTCATTTCAGGTGAACCAAAAGGTTAATTTACCAAAGTGGGTTCAATATTTGAAGGTTGTGGCCGAAACACCTGATGACACAATTAAGGCTGTCTTTGGTATGACTGGCCAAAGGCTCAAGAAATTCGCACAGAGAGTGAATCTTGAACATCCAGATATTGAATTGTACTTTAGTGAACTTGGGGAAACTTCACAGGCCATGTATCGCCAAGTGGCTGATATTCTTGTTTCTGTTGAAAAAACCAAAAACTTTAACAGTGTTGAGGCCGAATTTCTTGCACAAGACAAGGATTTTACAAGGATAGTGCGACAGCTTCAACAGCCACTTCCACGTTTGCTTATGTCCAGCGAGGATAGAAAGACACAAAGAGAGAACAAGAAGCAGATTAAAAGTATTGGGTTGAGAAACGTAATTCAAGGCGGAAATAATGCTGAAAATTGCTTTTACGGCAAACCAGACCATTTCAAGCGATATGCAAGATTGTCGCCGTGGTATCATCAAGAATTGAAAGACTTGAATGATAGACAAAACCTCTTTCAGTCGAAAAGCATGACTGAAATGGCACATGTTTACGCCAAGCAAACAAGAGAATTGCAGGAAAGCATTTCTGATACGCTTGGATTTTACAGAATAAGCCCACATGAGGCGTCTATCATCTTAGCTCGTTTGCACGATTTCAGATGGGAAGATAATGGAACTATTTCGGTTCCGTCGAAAGTATTTGAAAAGTGTCCATTCTGGTCGGAATCTCCACAGGTAGAAGACAAGAATGATGAACTCAAGAAAACTCTCATTCTGAACACGAGATTTACACCAGCAAACATTAACGTTCATTACTTTGGGTATCAGCCAAGGCTCTATCCTTCATTTGGCTTACAGCTACCCATTCCTAACAAAACCAAAAAGATTATTGAGCAAACAGAGAGTTTTGTTAGTCTAAATGGTGGTCCATTCTTTGATTATTATTGGATTTTAGTGCCAAGCATTAACTTGAATAATCCTATAATCCAGAAACAAAGAGATAGTTGGACCTTGAAAGAGGGCGATGTAAATGTTGTATACAATGATTACAACGAAGCTGCCCTAAGATTGGATCAAATGCTCATTGAAAGCAAGTGTATTATTCCAATAATCATTGGTGAGCGTGATGGAAAATGTTATTTTCTTTCTATGTTTTTTTGAGGTAATATGAGAGTGGACACAGAGCACATTCTTGAGCAAAATATAGACTTAGCTCTTGCTAGTGGCTACCACATGGTTAATTACTTCTACTTAGTGGATGACAGTGGCTATTATATGCCACCAAAAGACATTCGCAAGTGTCACCCTTTAGAAACTCTTATTTTGGGTGAAGAAATTACAGATTGTGTGAATATTCAAATCTGTGAAAAAATAGGTGTTTCTCCGCATTGGTTGCAGGGATTCGTAGATGGATATAAGTTCAAAGGAAGGTGCTATGATGAAGATTATTATAGCCTTCCAAAAGGTAAAAGTTGCCGAATGCAATATATTGAGGGTTATGCTGACGGATGTGAGGTTAAGGACTGGATTATCGACTTAGGTATTACCACTTCATAACTTTTTTCATGGCATAACTCTTATATATGTAAGGGTATTTTCTAACCCTTCCGTACTTGTACGGTAAAGCTGTTTGTGATACAATATACAAATGGCAATGTGGCAAATAGGAGTGAATCGCAAATAACGGTTCACAAATGTATGAGTAACGTGTTAGTTATGTATCACGCTCGCTGCACAGATGGTTT
>JBGPGB010000076.1:0-6988 GCA_041483595.1 Nitrosotalea sp. | reverse complement strand
TTCCATTAATCCAATCAAGATGGCTGAAGCTGTACGTTATCTTGAAAAACATAACGTGGTGCCATTGGTTGATAAAAGATATCTGGAACTTGCCAAGAAAACTTTGTATCCCAGAGTACGCCAGGAATGGGATGATTTCATCATTACAGCATGTCAAAAGCACCCAAATGTCGAGATTCCCATTCATGTTATAGAAAAAATTGCCGATTTCTCAACTGAAAGAGAGCAACTAACTGCAACAACTGTCATTTTAGATACAGTACGGACTCTAAAGTCCAACAGATTTGTCTTTCCTGCTCCTCCTGCACTTGAGGTGATACTTTCATCTCTTACACAAAGACAATCTGAAAAAGAGATAATCGTATTTGAGCCTCCTGAATCTGAAAAGAAAAGCTGGAAAAAACCTGACATGAAAGAGGCAGAGAATCTAATCAGGGGTTCATCGCATAACAGTCTTGTACGTTGTAAATGTGGGAGAGACCTGCTTTTGGACACAAAAACTCACAGGGTCTCAAATGTCAATTTCGATAAAGAGAATCAGTGTATAAAACTTGTAGATGGAGATGGCCAGGCAGCATATGTGGTACCACCAACAGTCATCGAGTTTTTAAAAGTTGAAGACGGGCAATCACTCAGAATTGTTACCATAAGTGGCTCAAGAGAACTTGAAAAGTTTGCAAAGAGTCTAAAATCAAGCTCATTTAGAATGGTTGTAGTCACTTCGACGTGATTCCTGAGATCCAAGGAAAGCTTTGGATGCATGTACATGGAAACAGACGACTATGTTCCAAATCTAATGCAGCACGAATCCTCAATTCACTTTATCCTGATAAGAAGAAATCCATCTCATTGTTAATCAAAGAGAATGGTACTAACATCAGATATACACTAAAGAGATTCATACGTGAGGAATTAGTAATTCAAAATCCAGATGAGACATATTCTTTAACGCAATTTGGCATTTGGTTTTCAATCTCTAACCAACTTGGTATTACATTTTTGCAACTTTGTGTACTTGCCTCTGCATGTTGTGTACAAAAAAGATATACTGAAAATGGAAAACAAGGATATTACATCTTGCCATTTTTTGAAGAAATTTTCAAGAAATATTACTCAAAAAAGCAATTGGGAAAGGTGTTTTCTGTTCTTAGAACCAAGGGATTTGGCTATCGCGTCACTAAAAAAAGTCTTAGAGTCTATCCTACATTGCATGACACCCTGATGCACAAATACGGCTCTCATTTTAGTTCACTTGAGAACTGGCTTGATGAGATACAGGAGCAAGAATTAGCCATATTTTCAGCAGTACTTGATGATTCACTCATCATGGATCAAAGAAAACAATCGAGAGATGCCTAATGCCAGTTAATGAAACACTTGTGAGGTTAAAGATGCTAAAGCCAGCTCCACAACCTGTTTTTGCCATGACATTTTTAGTGCCAAGATAAGGAAAAATTTTTGTCCTCATCTTGGCAATTCTTCATCATCGTAATCTTGGTACCAATTTTTTGAGAGGGCATAGTTCTATTGGCAAGACACAGGCATAACAAGCTGGGATTAAGCTAGGTGGAAATATGATTGAGAACATAATAAAGATGGCAAGCAAAGCCAGCTTATAAAGACGGTATAGATTTAAGTTACTAATGGCTATTTTACAAGTGATGTCTACAATAGAATCTCAGTTTTTAGAATCTAATGATTTTGCAGAATACGAAGGTGAATGGGTAGCTATACTAGATAAAAAAGTGGTAGCACATGCTAAAACTTTTTCAGAGGCCTATGAAAAAGTGATTTCCTTATCATTAGTCAGAACACCACTATTTCACAGAATCCCAAAAAAAGATGAAATAGATAAATTTATTCTGTGATTACAAAATTTGTCAGAAACATTATAAAGTAAATTTTTTACTCTTTTCTATGGTAGACAAGGGACGCGGTACTGACAAATTACACTTTCGTTACAAATCATTGCCACGCTGGACACCTGATGGAAAACTAACTCATGTTAGAAAACCTGCAATAGAAGTAACCTTTAGGCTAGCTTCAGAGGCAAAAAGTACCGAGAATAGAGAAATTAGAATGAACGCATTGATTGATTCTGGTGCTGATTGGTCTTTTCTTCCTTTAGAAATAGCTAATACTTTACGACTCCCAATAGATACTTCCGAAGCAAAGATCCTTACAATTTCGGGGATTGCATCTGTCTACACATCAAAAGTATATGTGGAAATACCAAGGCATGGTAATACTCCCATTCCGGTAGGATTTGTAAATGTTCATGTCATGCCAAAAGAAGTAGATGACAGGCAAGTTCCCAATTTCATAATTTTAGGAAGAAAAGATTTTTTTGAAAAATTTGAAGTTACTATTAATGAAACATCTCAACATATCACATTAAGAGATGTCCATAAGGATCAGACCAAAAAGACTAGATTCTAAATTAAGTTGATCAAAACCCAGAAAATGAACAACTAGAATTTCAAAACAAGAAACCACATTTACTGGACAGAAGTATTTTTCAGACTATATTATAAATTGGTCTGCGGCTTCCCGCCCTTAAATATTTACAAATTATTTGCGGATATGACGGCAATTGGGCTTGATGTAGGAACAGGTTTTGTCAAATGCGTCTCCGATACAAAGAAAATAAAATTTCCATCGCTTTGTGCATATAGACAACATGCAATCTGGGAAAGCAAAAAAGGAAAGATTGAGGCTGTGGGCGATGAGGCAGTAAAGATATCTGAATATCCCGATGCTGTGGTGATAAGGCCTGTAATGCTTGGTAGACCAGTACATGAAAAAGGCTTTGAAGAACTGGTCAAAAAAGCAGTGGATTTGGTCTTGCAAAACAACGATGCAATCAGACAAGAGTCTGAGTTGGCTAAATTCTGCATGGTCATTGGTTTGCCATACGAAGCAAGATCTCATGCTAAAAACATCCAGAAAATGATAACGCGATTATTCCATCCAAAGAGATGTGATGTAGTACCGCAGGTGCTTGGTACCTTGATTGATGTGGATTTATCCTCTGCAATTGTTACAAGTATTGGACAGGGCACAACCGAGATTGTTGCATTCAAGGATTATTCTGCAATCAGGGGCATCTCCATTCATCATGCAGTAAATGACATCAGCTCAAAACTTGGAACTTCTAAAACTGCCTATCTTGATAATGGTATCTTCACAAACCCACAGGTAAATCCACTTGTAACAATGCTTGCAGATTCAATACTTGATGACCTCAATGGGATGCGCCAAGACTTGCAGCACTTGCCAATAGTTGTATCCGGAGGAGGCATAATGATTCCTGGTCTAAAAGAGGCAATAGAAACAAGACTCTCACAGGATATTATAATACCACAGGATCCGGTCATGTCAAACGCTTTGGGTCTGTTCAAACTTGCATTTCAAGAATGTTGACAAAGTCTGAGCGTAGATTCATTCATGACCCGAATTCGATTTCTAAATCATACAAGGTCGTACTCAAAAGTAGAATCAACAAAAAGATTCGAAGATGTGGTTCTGATCTAAAACTCATTACAGAAAAAAATTCTGAATTACAACTGAACCTTGGAGTGTTTGCTGAACTTTTTGACCATAGTGAACCATTACGGAATTCTGTAATTTCTACAAAGAAAAAGCATACTGACGCAAAGAGTCCAAAAATGTCAATTTTGGACATGAACAAGATGGCCTAGCCGTAACTCCTTATAAATAAAATACATTTTATGCGTAAGCAACACCAGCTTACACAACAAAAAATACCGCATATGTCATTTGGCAACATCGCCACCAATTCTAGAATCTCTTTTGATTTTTTTAATCTACATCCAACAAACAACACAACTCTACACTGATTTGACATGTGATTATTACGGAATTCTGTAATGCTTGGATTGCCCATCTTTTGGGTAAACACCAACTACCAAAAATATCTGCTCGCAGCAAAATTTTCTATTGCAAAAAAATAGAACAAAGTGGATCTTCCACAACATCTAATTTTTTAAAACAAGATGTATGACATCACTACCAACCAGATAATATCACAGACATCAAAATGCTACACCCATTTTTTACAGGAGGTAAAAAAATATGAAAAACATACCACAACTATATGAAACAGAACAAACAACAGCATCAGACAAAATCATCTATCAGAAATACGAGATACGCACAATTGGCTTTTACTGGCTGATTGCAGAACTTGATAGAAAAACAAACACTGCCTTTGGGTACGCCAACCTGCATGATGATGCCAATGCAGAATGGGGATACATTTCTATCGAAGAATTGTTAGACAATGGCGCACAACTAATCCAAGATTGGAAGCCCTGCAAATTCAGTGAGGCCATGAAAATGAATCAAGAAAACATGGCAAATGAAATACGATATGCTGAAGGACAGTGCGAAATGTGCGAGCAGCACGCAAACATCAGGATACCCGTAGCAGGTTCCGGTGTAAATGTTTCTTACTTGTGCATTAGTTGCATAGAGGAGAGACAGATTGCAGTGCTCTTGGAATATGTCGAGAAATTTGACATAAAGACGGAGGCATTGTAGAAATGAGCACCAGAAGCAACATACGAATCCAAAGTGGAAACAGACAATTCCAGATCTACAGACATTGGGATGGATATCCAGAAGGAGTGGTACCAGACCTACAGGAATTTTTTGCCTGGAACAAAGGTAGGAATGACGACCTATCATATACAATTGCAAACTTCTTTTATTTCTTCAAAAGAAGTGCAGAAGAAAATGAAGTAGAACAAAGAAAAGAAGACAAAAGAATTGAAGAGTTCACAGGTCCAAGCTGGAAAAACCCAACTCATTTGAGCGGAATTCTGACTGGATACGGAATTGTTGAAGCGCAAGACCCTGAACCAGAGACATGGATTGAGTGGTTTTACGTGGCAGACCTTGATGAGAAAACCATCACCTGCTATGAAATAGGCAGAACCGACCCACTCGTATGCGAACATGCTGAGCTTGTCTTCCACTCCAAACACTCGTTGGTTGCACCAGAAAAGAGACTGCTAGCAAATGGAATTGCAGTTGTGGGCAACAAATTTGAAGTGCCAAGCAAAACAACACCAGGACAGACCTATACTGTAACATTGGAACCCGCTCACTGTACCTGTGCAGGTTTCAAGTACAGGAAAACTTGTTCGCATCTAAAGGCTGCAATTGTTGCATCCGGGGAGGCAGTGGCGCAATGACCATACAGAAAGCACTAGAAGAGCTTGGTAATATTGTCAAGCTCTTTTCTAGCCAAGAACTTCCGGAGATGTGCAAGCAGGTCTTTATCAAAAACGTAGGACCATCAAGAAAGTGGTCTTTAGGAAACAGGCTTGTCATGCTGTTGCATGGTACTGCCGACGCCAGAGGATACAGACAGTGGCAGGAATCTGGAAGATATGTCAAGAAAGGTGCAAAAGCATTCTACATCTTGGCGCCAATGATACGACACAAAAAAGTCGTAAACGAAGAAGGCAAGGAAGATGACGTAAAATTTCCTGTCGGATTTATCGGAATACCTGTCTTCCGATATGAGAACACTGATGGAAAACCAGTTGAAGAATATCAACCAACAAAGCTTCCGCCACTGCTTGATGTCGCAGAAAAGTTTGGAGTCAAGGTGGAATATGGTCCAACTGTATTAGGTGAGGGAGGATCATACAACTTGGTAACAAATGTAATCAAGTTGAGCCAAGAAAATCCAGACACATTCTTCCATGAACTTGCACACAAGGCTCATTCCACATTTGAGAACCTAAAACCGGTGCAGGATCCAGAACAGGAAACAGTGGCACAACTATCAGCATGTGTCTTGGCCAAGCTGTACGGATATGACGCGACAACTTTTTCCTGGAACTATATAGCGTCATATGCAGAAGAAAAATCTCCTGAAGCAGTAGGAAGAATATGCATGAGGGTACTGTCCAAGGTCCAAAAGGTAATCACCTTGATCATTGAGACACATGAGAAACAAGAGGTTGTGGTATGAAGAAAACATCCACAAACTTGAATAAAACCCAGAAAGAATATAGAACATTGTCAAAAACCCAAGTCAAGAAGCACAAGGCAGTTGATGATGACCTATCTCCTAGTGAAATAGAAACACTAGAAAGAATCGAATCTGGTAAGGGCAGATTCACTAAATTCAAAAATGCAAAAGATGCAATAGAATGGTTACACAACCAACCTGATAAGAAGGAGTAATTTTTTTGTGGACCATTGTTTTAGAAGATGCGTTTAGTAGAGACTATAGACATCTTCACTCTGAAATACAAAAAAGAGTCGATGATGGCATGAACTATCTTCAAAATGCCCTTGATCCTGCAAAATGCGGCGAACCAAAAAAAGGTCGTTGGAAAGGGTTTCGTTCATATGAAATTGGTCGCCAATACAGGATGCTCTACAAAGTCGATCAAAATGAAAAGGCACTGATTTTTGCAAGAGTTGGCCTGCATAGCATCTACTGAATTTTTTCTGACCACGACAATTTCTTCAAATGGATATAATGTGAAATAGAATGATTGTATGAGATCCACAATCTTGATTAGAAACTAACGAGAAGAAAAAAAGTTGTCGAAAATAACACAACAGAAACGAAAACAAGTTAAAGAAAAAAAGGATGACAAACTCTGTCCAGAAGAGGAAAAGGTTGCTAGACTCTACAAAGCGGGAAAACTAAAAGGCAAAACTTTTGACAACCTTGACGAACTACATAAAGACCTCAATTCCTGAGTTGATACATTTTGTGGTTAGTTCATAGGAAAAATGTCTTTAAACGAGACTATAAACATCTAAGCTCATTGTTGCAAAACAAAACATGTGATGTAATAGATGAGCTTGCAGCAAGTCAAGATCCTAGAAAATTGGGAGAACACAAGACAGGTCCACTAAACTGTCTGCATACATATGAAATTGGCAGGCAGTATAGAATCCTGTATGACGTGGTAAATGAAGAGCATGTAATCGTCTT
>JBGPGB010000075.1:0-7015 GCA_041483595.1 Nitrosotalea sp. | reverse complement strand
GATAATTATTTGTATGTGAATGAGAAGATTCTATTTATCGAAAACTAGTAAAGACGAAATCTTCCCGCCCATGCAAAAAATTCTCTATGTCTAGATAATATCGCACGTTATGATTTGTATTAGATTTATCAAAAAATATAAATTGATCAAAAGCCATATTTGTTTTATATTTTTTATTAAAAAATTAGTTAAATTGAAATTTAATCAAAGGTTATAATCTCTGCAAACTATGATATATCGATTAAAAAAATGTCAGAAGATCTAAAACACAAAAAATTTTCCATGACCGCAGGAATTGTACTAGTTATTGTAACATCTATCATAGCTGTATCAGCAGTTCTGTATTTTTATCCAATGCATTCAGTCAAAACCATTGATCTGACAAGCTTTACTCCAGAAGAAAGAGAGGCAATAAACATTGCTCAAGAATTTCTCGTAAAAACTCCTACCTTTACCTTTGATGGAATCAAAGACTCGGTAACTCTCATGCAGCCAATAGAAATTATGAAATCAAATTCTTCCCAATATGTAATTCAATTAGAATTTGATTCAAATCATGCTGGATATGGAGACAGATCACAACAGGTTCTTGCACAAGTGATAACCCATCATGTTACTCAAATTACAGTCTCAAACAAGGAGGTAATCTCTGCACTAGTAGACAAGAGTTGGGATGAATTAAAACAAGTTTCCATAACAAGTGAAGTAAATTCTTCACTACAAATAACTACAGATAAGGATCAATACAAGATTGGTAAAACTATAAACATTACAATAACAAACCAAGGAAATACCAGATTGTTTCCTATAGGATGGGGATATTCAGTTATAGGAATTGACGGACAAAAGTATGCTCCAAATGGAGTGCTCAGAATGATGTTAGTGGCTTTGCCACCTGGAGAATCCATTCATTGGACATGGAATCAGTTAGACAGTAATGGTACGCAAGTCAATACAGGGAAATATCATATAGTTGGTGCTTACATGGAAGACGGTACTCAGAAAGAAGTTTCAAATTTCAAAGAATTTGAAATTACTAACTAGTTCCTAAGTAAATACACATATTCCATTTTTGAGAACAATTTTTGGAGAGAGGTTAAATCGTGAGGATAGTTATAATCCAGTTATGATTACCAAAGTTTTAGCAATTTCAATAATTCTGTGTTTTACAATTCTTTCTGCATATGGTCAGACAAATAAAACACAGGATATCCAAGGAGAAGACACGAGATCTCTTGTTCAAGCTACATGGGTTTTGGCATTAAGTACTTGCGTCGTTGGAATTTCTACAATTCTTTCTGTAATTATATATATCAGAGATCGTGACAAGCAAAATCAAACCACCTTAACACTAGAAGTTTTCAAACTTTTAAATGATGATGAACACAGAAATGCAAGAAGGTTTACCTACGAGGCATACAGGGAATCTAAAAGTATGGGTGACCTGACAACTTTTGAAGATGAATCACATTATCGATATATTACCACGACAGCTAGTGATTTTGATCACGTAGGGTCCCTAATCAAAAATTCTCCTACAATAAAAAAGGTATTCTTTGATATTTATGCTGAAACTGTGATAATTTGCTGGAAGGCCTTAGAAGCGCATATCAAAGCAGAGCGAAAAAAAAGGAAGACGGACTTTTACATGAAATTTTTCAACTGGCTCAATGATGAGGCTGTGAAATATTGGCATGATAATCGAAATGATGATCCTCTTCCAGAACCTTATTAAGTTTTGACAAATCTGGCTCCAAGGAAACCATCTGGGAACATACTCTTCGGTTTCTTGCTCTCTAGAGAATACAACTATTTTTAATACCTGCCCAAAGATTTCAAAATATAATTTCTCTCAGACCACAGGTCATAGTAATAAGAATAATTGACTCTAACGTTATAGTGGCTTTTCTTACCTTTTAGAGTCATAATTTCATAGAACTAGACATGATACCACTCATACTAGAGATTGGATTTCCGTAGGTATCAGTCAGAATGACATTGACATTTTTCTCTGAAAGTAATTTGATTGCGTCAGTGGACACATGGCCTCTGATGGAGAACATATATAAAATAAAAAAATGAATCGTGAACATTTGAAGTAAAACATATTTCAAACCATGTACTTTTGAAATCATATCATGATAGTCATTGACTGTGCATATGACAACGAAATAGCCCAAGAACTAGAAAATTATCTAAAGAATCTAGGCTTTAGCCCAAAGATTGAGGAATCATCGGTTATCGTAAATGATACCGATATAGAACAAATTCTAGGCCACTTTCTTAAGGAAACAAACCGAACAGAATACAGTGTACGTAAAATAGATTCTACAAATTTCATTCTAGCTAAAGAAGTGATGATTGAAGACCTTGGTTTTCAAAGATGCGAGATGTGTGGATACGTGGTATCAAGCGAGGAAGAATTATTGGTTCATAGAAGAGCACATGGAATTCAGCTTTTGTGATAAACTGTGGATTGCATTTTTACTCTTTGTTGATGTATTCGTCTGGAGAAAGTTAACCAATCTGCCTTACCATCTGAAGAAAAAGTTACAAATTGCAACTTTTGTATCGAGTAAATAGTTTAAACCAGTGAATGGGCTAATCTCAATAAAGTTAGTGAAATAATCAAAAATAGTCTAAATACTATTAACAATATCTTAAGGTAATGACCACGGAGACTATTATTGAGATGATTCCAGAAGTAGAATACAAACCAGTGAAAAAGATAATCATACATCACATATCTAAACATGCTTCAGTGGAAAAGTTCTTGACAAATGCGATACCTCCAAACACTCCTTCTATTGGATGGTGCGGTGGATATCTGATAAGTTTTACAAACTTTCCAGAATCAGATGATGTTACCAGAGAACACTTGAACGGAATCTCACATGTTGCAGCTGTATTTTACTGCGAGATGACCGAATTCAAATCTACGATCAAAACCCAATACAATCAAGAAATAATGGTGATCGATCAATCCTCTGAAATTCCAGTAGTTGCAATCGCTGAATTTTTGAAGAAAAGGAAAAAACAGTAGACTAAAAACATCGCACATAAATTTCAAAATTTTTTCTTTAAACAGGTCTGCTAAGTATTCTCGAAAATGATTTTAGAATCTTTGAATTTAATTGAGATGCCATATCCCTGAGGAATATGACGCTGTAATGACTATGTTGTCCTTTTAGAGTCAAATTTTGAAATTACCTAATCTATCTTAGGTATGTTTGAAAGATGAAGTCCTCTGTCTCCTTTTTTCTTTTTTCCCTTTTTCTTTTTATTATTAATGCCTTTATGGCATTTAACATGCATCACTTTTAGATTTGTAATGTCGTTGTTTAAGGAGTCCCCATCTTTATGATGAATGTCATACGCATCGTCACTTTCTATCTGTCGTTTACAACCATAACACATGAAATTCTGACCTCGTGCAATTTGTATTTTTGTAGGATGTATGAGCCTTTTTCGTGTTTTATTATTTCCAGAAAAAATAGACAAATTACATAATCGTATATTTTATAATTATTAAGATCTTTCCTACAAATCATAACTTTCGTTATAACGTGAATCTCTAACTATTCAGGCATGAAAACTGGGGTTCTATTTTTACTCGCCGTCGATGTATTTTTTTGGGAATAAAATAGTCATAACAAAACCAAATAATGTAACACAGGGTAGTGTATCCCTCTGTTCCATTAATTTCTAATTTCTACCCCACTTTTTCTTAAACTGATGTTCTGAGGGATTTCCTTGTATGAATTAATTATTACATACTTTATTTGATATGTTTGAATTCATATTTACATATGAATGAATTACGGAAAATTATCCACTAAGAAATTTCTGTTGGGAATAAATGGTTAACCCGTATGATGAGAGATAATAAAAAACAGTATATTGCAGAACTTTCTGATATTGAAAAAAAATACATGGCCATGTATGAAGGATCCCCGCTACTTTTTCGCACAATTGACATAGATGGAAAGATAATAGATTGTAACAAAGCGTATTTCGACACCCTTGAATATTCTAAAGAAGAAGTGCTGGAATCGTCAATTTTTGACCATACTGCTGATAATGATTTGTCTGCCATGCGTGAATCATTTCAAGTTTGGAGAAAAAGTGGTAGCGTTAAGAATCGTGAGATTTGGCTGAAAAGAAAAGATGGTACAATTTTTCCTGGATTGCTAAACGCGACATCTTTATTTGACACAAATGGAAGACTAGTTGGAAGCAATACAGTAATAACTGACATGACGGAAATTTATCAAGCAAGGAAAAAGATTCAAGAACATGAAATTCTAATTGAAAATCAACTAGAAGAATTACAACGATTAGCCAGATCAAAAAATGAATTTATTGCTACCATTAGTCACGAACTCAAGACTCCACTTGTTCCCATAAAAGGTTATTTAGATATGATCTTGGATGAAAAATTCGGTTCATTGACAGATTTACAGAATGGCAAGCTAAAAATAATTAAATCAAGTGCAGACATTCTCATTTCTCTTGTATCTGATCTATTGGATGCACATAAAATGGAACTTGGACAGCTAAAGTTGATCAAAGAAGATAGTGATGTGGGAAAGATAACGCTTGATACACTTGAAACAATCAAAGCTGACGCAGAAAAAAAGAATGTTCTTATAATTACAGACATTCAGGAAAAAATTATTTGTCACTGTGATAAGAATAGGATATCTCAGGTAATAACTAACATTCTTTCTAATAGTCTGGATTTTTGTGCAAAAGATAGTGGGATCATAAACATTCAGTCATCAACTGAAGACGATTATGCAAAGATAATGATAAAAGATAATGGAATTGGGATTGATAGAGATGACCTCGCGCAACTTTTCAAGAGATTCTACCAACTAAATACCAGTTCCATCCGAGAACATGGAGGAAGCGGACTAGGACTATCAATTTGCAGAGGAATAATAGAATCTCATGGTGGTAAGATATGGGCAGAATCTGAAGGAGTAGGAAAAGGTCTTGAAATCTACTTTACAATCCCTCTTGCAGAAAGAAAATAGGCACATAAACGGATCCCAAAATGGAACTCTGGACTACCTCAATTCCTCCCGGTCCATGAATTACTAATTTCTAGTTAGCTTCATTTCAATCAAATCCATTAAATCAAAATTCTTCTAAATATTTTCATGCCAACTTGTAAAGAATGTAATACTGTATTCCATTCTAATGAAGGCGAAGTACATCCAATATACGCTCACAAGAAAAATCTACTTGATAATTATCATAAATGATTGATTCGTTGCCTATCTGCTCATCTTTCTTTCAATGAATCGCTTTAAAAGAGAATGTCTGATAACTTGTTAGTGATGAAAAAGTTAGTTCTTTTTTAATACAATAATCTACCAAATTATAATAATTAAAATCGGTAGCAATACATGGGAATTACAGAGTAATCCTCAGACTACTCATCCACCGATCCGGCATAGGCGCGTCAGTGTATCACCCCATTGGTTGCTACCTTGTATCCATATCACTTCATAAAATAAAAAGATGATCTTTACATTCAGAAAATCGTATAAATTGCATTAGTTCTGTTAATGCAGAAATTGCATAGATCAGAATCCGTGATCTTATCTACTGGGATATCCTGACACGACTTAACCTATATAGTTTGAAGACGTATAGAATGAAATGAAGAAGAAGGTTTCAGACGCAGAATTTGTAAATGAATCAGTCGAGTTTTTCAATGAGCGAGTTGATCAGATAATTGCTCAACTTCATGAATCTGCTCTTGCTCCACAACAAAAAACTGTGTTGGAAAATGAAAAACAAATAATCCTAGAACGAAGAAACTACTGGAAGATTGAACAGGCTAAATTACAACTTTGTGACTAAATATCAAAACTAGTTCTCCTTTCAACAAATCAAACAGTTGTTATTATTCTAGTTATGTCGAAAAATTTTCCCACAAACGAGAGGTTCTCCTTTTACTCGCTATAGATAGAAATGGTTTACCGCCAAATTACGCGTGGACCAGATGTTGTCGTAAAGGTTACGGGTTAGACGATCAATTTCGTTGTAATGGGAAAAATTGAGATCACAAATCATTTGATGGAAACAATTCTTACTTTTCCTACTATACCACAAAGTGGAACCCAACCCTAACTAAAGACATGTACATGACACTGCGACTGAACCATTGAAACATCCAGGCAGTCAAGAATCATTCATTATTGCCACTATTGGCGAATATGTTGATTTTAGGAATGTGATTCTAAGATAGAATCAAATTAAAAGAAAATTAAATCTAAGTTATATCTTACAATGACGTAATCGTACCATGCCAAAGGCATTTGTTCTTATCATTTGCGAATCTGGCTCAGACGATTATATCGTCACAAAATTACGGTCCATAGAGAATGTAACATATGCCCATGGTGTATTTGGTTCATATGATGTTATAGCTCAGATACGCTCTGTTTCACAAGAGAATTTGGAAAGCATTATTACAAAAAAGGTACGAAAACTTGATAAAATTCTTAAAACAAGAACACTTCTAACAGAAGAAAGAACAGAAGTATTGGATGAAATGTTTATCAAAAAACAAGAGAATCTAAAGGGCAAAGATACTGTTGATGCGTTCATCATTGTTAGCTGCAAAAACATGGATGAATACAATACCTTACATGAGCTGGGTAAAATACCGGAGGTAATGGATGGCGACATTATTTTAGGCCATGATGTGATAATGTGTAAGGCATCTGCACCGACTTATAATGACATTGAAGATGTTGTCACAAAAAAGATACGAAAACTCCAAGGCATCAATTCTACTATGACTCTCAATGTGATTCCATCTAAGGAAAATAGTTGAAACTTATGATAATCCTTTCTGACATGTCTTATACATTCAATTCTTTGATTAGGGAGATAAATAGGGAATTGTGTCCTTGAGTTATGTAGAAAACGATTGGTAAATAGAATGGTTTTTTTCAATCTGATTAACCCAGTTTGAATTATCTCCAAGATGTTCTAT
>JBGPGB010000074.1:0-7062 GCA_041483595.1 Nitrosotalea sp. | reverse complement strand
CCTACAATTTTGTTTGTACTAATTTGAGATTTTGTTTCATTGTTTCCTACAATTTTGTTTGTACTAATTTGAGATTGTTCCGGATTTTCACTAGTTACTAATTTAGCTTTTCTAGACGCATCAAGTAATTTGATTATTTTTAAAGCTTCATCAACTTTACCCTCTGTCACAAGTTTCCTTAGCTTTACAATCATATCGCTAGAACTTATTTCAGATGTTGAATTAGAATTAGTTTCGTTTATTGATGAAATCTTTGGAGCTGTTATTATAGTATTTTGAGTCGTATTAAGATCTATTTTGTCAAGTCTTTCGATTTGTTTTTCTGTGAAATCCTTAGCTCTATTAGTAGTTCTCTGTTGTGCAACTTCCGCAAGGGCATGATGAGCATCAATTACAATGTGATTTGCTTCCACAATTGATTTTGATACCTCAGTGATATTACCATCAACTAGATCTTGTTTTGCTTTCTCAATTAATTTATCAAATTGTGTAAAATTAAAATCTGCATTGTTTGTTATTGCTATTGCTTTAAGTCTTTCACCAATACTTTCCAATTTTGTAATCTCATCTTGCAATTGTAACGTGTCTATTTGTTGTTGATCACTTGCTTGTGTTGAGTTAAGAGAATTTATCTTATCATTGGTTTTTTTGAAGAATTCCATAGCTGAAAGAAAATGTTGCCTAGCTGATACAGCATCTTGCGTATCTACTACCTTAGATAATGCATCAGTCTCATCTGAACCTTGTTTGAAAAGATTATTGATTTCGTCTGGAACATTACTAATTTGTGAAATGTTCAAGCGTAGATTGTCTCTTGCTTGTATGGCTATACGTAATAATGCATCAAGTTGAGGATCAGCATAAGATTGAATTGGACCATTTAATATCAATGTCCCAACTAAAGACAATAGGATAATTGCTATAATCTTCATTCTTTATCCTCCTCAATTTTTCTAAGTTTAATGAGATTTTGTTGATCAACTTTTTCAATTTCTATAATGTCTTCTCTTTCAAGTCGTTTTACGGCACGCCACATAGTTGTACGTGGCATCAAGAATTTTTTACGTAGTTCACTTTCGAATACTTGGCCTCCCCTTTCAGAAATAAATGCCACTATATTCTTATCATCTTGTCGTAATTCTGGTTTGATTCTGTAAATTGTCTCTGTATCTAAAGGAATGTAATTGCTCTCTGGAATTTTACTTAATGTAGTAATTTTGTTAGATTTAGTTTTTTTCATGATGATGAATCCAACTGTTCCTGAGGTAACAACACCAGCTACAATCAGAACAGGAATTATTAGATTGCTAGATGAAGTTGAAGAGATGGAATTTGCAGTTTGTTGTTCTTGAAGAGTAAGATTCTTTGCCATGTTAGCAAGAGATTCTGCCTCTGGATATTTGCCTTGATTAAATTGAGATTTGGCTTCTTCAAGTTTTGCTAAAGCCAGTGGAGTTTTTACACCTGCTGAGTTTACAATATTAACAAAATCCTGAGCTTTTTGTATTGCTATAGTAGCTGTCTGACTTGTACCAATTGAACCAAAAATATAGTTGATTTCTGATGAACCGCTTGGTAACGAAATTAATGATTGACCATCAACTATCTGCATGTTTAAGGGAGATGTACTCATTCCTACAATTACTGTATTTTTTGGTAAAAGTATGGAATAAGCAATTGGAGAATTTGTTTTAAATGTCCAAGTCTTACCATTCTTTGAGATTTGATCGGGGGTATCATAATCTGCCTTGATTGTCGAAGCTCCCAGGGTTTGAACAATTACATTATTGCTATCTATCTTACTTGAAAGTAAGGTTCCGTTTTCGTCTTGGACAACAACATTTTCAATACTTTTACCAAATAGATTCAGAGTAAAATCTGGAGATTGTGGATCTACATCAGTTTGATAAAAAACATGAGTAGTCCCATCGGCATAAATCGTAAATTCAAGAACTTTAGGAGTACTAGCGGCATATTGAACAAAGTAAGAAAGAGTGAGTAAAAGAAAGCATGCTGCTATAATTGGTGCTCTAACCATTGTTGTGAAAATATAAGTGATCCTTACAAAAATCATTCCCTCCGGTAATGATTTTTGTACTTCAATCACCTGATATTCCTGAGGCATTGCTAATACCTAAGGTTGAGTCCCTGCATCACACCTTGGAACCTTTGGAATTCTTGGAAGAACCTTATTCCCTTCTCCGTAACCCGAAATAGTCTATTCCTGTCATCCTTCATTGATTCTACCAGTCCTGCATCTATCAGTTTCTGGCATTTCTCAAGCACAGCATAATGTGATAGATTTGCCCTTCGGGATATGGAGGAGATAATTACCCCTTGTGTTCCTCCATCCATGGTTACTCCAAGGATATCGGCTATGATGCCCATTTCTGACCTGTATTGTTGTTTTGACATGGAGGTGTTATACAATCAATGTTTTATCAGGGACGGCATGAAATCTCATAGCGGAACGCATAGCGGAACAGCTGTTTCAGGCTTAGAAACAGTCAATTTCTAGATTTTTGTGAGGCGGGGGAAGAAAAATCAGGAAGAGATTTTACATGATAAGTGCAAAGAATTGGAGATACGGTGAACTTTAACATGGTGGTTTTAGTGAAAGCCCAAGACGAGAATACACCTGAGATAGAAGTTATGGAGGCGGTCAAAGATTTGGACCGGATTATAGACCAAAACCAGTAGAAACTGGTTGAGGGATGTAATGGTTATACCGTAACTGAGACCAGTAGAAAAGGAGATTATGGTCTGCAAGAGTAGAAGGCTTTGTTATATTCATCAAAGGCTGGCAAGTAGGTCAAAATATAAAAATAAAAAATATATGGCTAGAATGACGTTTCGCTCGGTAGATGTAGGCAAAGGAATTCCTACAGGCAACAGAGAAAATCTAGTCATCAGAAGAAATTTTATTCTCCTTAATTTTTTATAATTTTGCAGTTTTCTTTTTGATTGATTCTACAATTTTCAGCTTCCGTTTTATATCCATATTTGGCTCCATTGTAACATAGACAGTCTTGCGTTTAGGATAGACAACAATCTGAGTAATCTTTTGACGTTCAATAAGAACATAATTTACTAGTCCAAGGCTTTTGTCAAACTGTTGTCTGATTTTCCTTCTTATGGCAACCTGTTTACAAAAGTGTTCTTCTTCCTTTTGTGATTTTAATGATGTTTTACCTTCCTTCATTATGGCCTCAGATATGTTTCCTTTTAGGTCTATCACAGCAGCAAATCTCATCATTGGATCTAATTCTATGATACCCTCTACTATTGGAAGAAGGTCAACCTTGTTATTCTTCAAGTGACCAACGATCATATCCTCCAAATATATCTCAATCCAATGTTTTTATCAGTTATTTTTGATTTAAAAGGCATAATAGGCTATCAGAAATCTACTAAAAGGCAGCTTTCATTTATTAACTTTTTATATATTAAAAATAACTGATACCCATAAGAGATATGTTTGATAAGTTCAGAAAGAAAAAGGATGAACTTGAATCCAGTTCTTCAGGAATAAAGGATAATATTTCTTATTTGTCAGATAAGGCGTTTCAATATGAACCAAAGGAGAAGGGGGATGTAGAAATATCAGGAGTCATGGAAGAATCCCATTTTCGTCCTTCAGAACAAGTAAAAATACCGGAACCTACTCAACAAACTCGTATGAGCACATCAAACGAGGATAATATAGGGATTAAAGCATTAATGGATAAGAGAACCAAGCTAGAAGAAGCAATAGACTACGTAGGTCTAATGATTAAGGACCTTAAAGACAAGCGAACTAACCTAGAAAAAAGCATTGAAGATGAATCAGTAGATATTAAAAATCTAAAGGAGAAACTTGTTAAAGTAGGTCAATACATAGAAGAAGAAAAACAGGGAATTAAGACATTGCAACAAAAAAGAGGCGAGGTTGAAAAGGAAGCAGATGATGTTGCAATAATGATTACTAATCTGCGAGAAAAGCTAATCAGTATTGATCAAGTTGTAAATGAGGAAGGTAACAAGATAGCAAAATTCAAGGAGACACGGCCAAAGACGGAATCTTCTCTAACTTAGAAGGTAAAACTCTCTTTTACCAGTACATCTAGATTTTCTTTTATTTCATCATCTGAGGATAATGAACTAAGATCTCTTATCAATACCTCGGTAGCTAGGCATTGATTTTTGGAATATTGATAGTAGCAATCAAGTTTTTCTTCGTATGTTTTTGCACTATAGTAAGTAGTCCAGAAATTTTCTGTAGAGTGTTGAACGTACAAAAGGAATTTTTGAATTATTGATTCAATCTTTTGAGAGGGATTGTCTTTTACCAATCCAATTAGAATCTGTTCTAACTTGCTGTCCAGATTTGATTCATAAATAAGCTGATATACATCCCCACCCTTTTTCATGACTAAATTACGTCATCGTATCTTAAAAGCTTTCACAGATATTTTATAGATATTTCGAAAATTCTATAACAATGATTAATCAACTAAATACAAAGTCTTTAGCATCAAATCATCACAAACCTTAAATATTTTATTCACGTATATCATAATCCTATCAAAGGATATCCTCCTGAGATAGGCACCATGCAGATGTGATGTTGTGAAGATAATCTCTTTCCACATGAGCATCCCAAGGTACCCCCGAAGGAAATGTTGACAATGGTCAACATTGCTTTGAGTGTATCACAACTCGAAGTGTGATCTCCACACTTCTGCATGATGATAGAGTTTTTTCATCCGTAATAAAGATAGACAAAATTATGGAGATTTTTCAAATGGATTATACAATAATGTCTAGCCTCTGATTATTTAGAACGATGCATCTTCAAACTAATCGATGGATGTGGTATTTGCTACCATCTCAGATAACCGCTCAGGGGCTAAGTACTGTGATTCCACTATATGTGATCTTTCTTGGAGGAGATATAGGTGAAGTAGCTATCATAGCTGCTCTTCAAAGTGGATCTGTAGCTATAGGCTCACTTGCTTGGGGTAAGATAATTGACAGGTTTCATGCTAAAAGACCGATATTAATTATCTCATTCTTTTTTGTTTTACTTTGTAGTATTGCGATGTATTTTACCAACTCGGTATACATGATCTATACTATAGCCCCAATACTTGGATTCTTCATGGTAGCAAGGAATCCAGTGACGAACCTTCTCGTAATGGAATCAATCCAAAAGAATCGTTGGAGTTGGCTATTTGCACGTACATCTGTAATCAGTACTCTCGGAATGTTAGTTGCAATGGTAATAGGAACTGTTGGAAGTTTGTATTTTGACCTAAGGCCATATTTTCTGATGTGTGCAATTTCAAGTGGTGTAGCAATGGTTTTGAGTACTTCTGTAAAAGGAGGACGTATTCACATAGAACGAAGTAGTATTGCGCATTCTTTACATGGTTTACGCTATTTGACAAATTATCACATTTTTGTATTTCCAAAAATCCCAGAATTGTATGACTTTAGGCATATTATTACAATATTCAAAGGAAGAGTAAGCCACGAAATAGGAATATTTTTCTTGGCCTCTTTCTTTTTTTACTTTGGAAGCAACATGTATTTTACTGCATGGACGCCATTTTTGAAAAATAACAACTTCTCAAATTCTGCAGTTTTTCTAAATTATATGATTCAAATGGCAATAATGTTATTGGTCTTCTTCATTGCTCCAAAGATATTATCTAAGTTAGGTGAAGAACGATCAACAATTTTAGCTTACATACCACGAATTATGGCAGTAATGATTCCTGCAATTTCAATCCCTCTAATGTCAGGGACTTTAGGATTCCCACTCGCAATAACCTCATCTTGTCTTATGGTCATTGCATTTTCCATTTTTAGCACTTCTAGTTCCATAATATTTTTCAAAAGTATTCCTCAGGGATTTGAAGGAAAATATCTTGGTGTAAATAGTGCAGTAACAGGAATAGGAGTATTTGCTGGCTCGCTTGTAACAGGTGAGCTAACAAAATCTTTAGGATATGCCTCCATGTTTTTTTCTGCGTCTGCTGTACTAGCTGTATCTGTTATACTATTCCAAGTTTACTTCCGCTACAAACTATCTCATAAGATAGTCTAAACGTATCGGGTTGCGGAGGAAGATTGACCTACAGGCATTGATGGTAGTTTGTCATTGATGGCTGCCTCTGCAACTGCTGAAGCCTCTTGAAGAATCTTCTCTGATTCTTCGCTAGTAGCCCCGGAGTCAATTCCAAAGTCGCCACTGTGGAATGTATCTGTCATAAGACCGCCTAGCATCTCGGTCATTCCAGTTAGCTCACGGTCTGCTTCTGGCATGAATTTGATAAGAGAGGATCTTAGATTCTTCATCAAGCCTATTGTTGGCATGATAGTTACCACAGTATCTCCTAGGTCATGGAATGTGCTGAGTCTAAGCTCTATCTGTTCCAGAGCAATCCTAGCATTTCCTAAAAGCTTTGTTACTTTTCTAACTTCAGATAATTCTTTTGATAAAACTTTACTTGTAGAAGTATCATGGTTCTGTGTTGCAACTACAATTCTTTTGAATAACTTCTCATCTCTTTGTTTTAGCTTTGTAATCATTCCGTCAAGTTTTGCAATTTGAGTCTGGAGTCTTTTTATGCCATTTTCTAGTCTGGGTTTCAATGCCCCTTTTGGTTTTATTACATCGTTGAATTTTTCACTGATGCTTGGTGTTTGTGGCTTTTGCCAGTTGTTTGCAAATGTTGTCATGGTTATCACTAAAAAAGTTAGTTTTTAATTTCAGGTGTGAAATGTGGTTCACTGTATACTAAATTTAGCTGACAAAACCTTACATCTAATTTATCATTCACTTAGATTTTTAATAAAAAACTAAAAATTTGTGGATAACCTCAATTGGATATATCCTACGCCTATCCTCGCACAGAATTTTATTGCATTATCTGAATTGCAGTGTTTCTCTGTGGATGGATTTTCTTTAGGTGAATAGCCAGTGCCTGATTAGACGTCTGGGATTCACAACAAAGTGGACATTGTTCCATTTTATTTAATGCGGGTTCTTCAAAACAAATCTATTTAAGGTTTTGT
>JBGPGB010000073.1:0-7072 GCA_041483595.1 Nitrosotalea sp. | reverse complement strand
CCTCATTCTCTATCTTGTAAATTACCTCTTCAAAATCTTGAGCAATTATAGCGCCTTCCATCGCACTCTTGTTTATCAAAAATGGTGTTTGTATAGGAGTGTAATTTTTTTCTTCCAAAAAATCTAGTGCGAATTGGAGTAAAGCTTGGTTTAATCTAACGAGTTGATTTTTGAGAAAGTAAAATCTTGCTCCTGAAACCTTGGCTGCCCTCTCCAAATCCACAAGGTCGAGACTTTGTGCCAAAGCTATGTGATCCTTTACCTCAAAATCAAAAACTGGTAGGTTACCCCATTTTTTTATCTCCTTATTTGCCGTCTCATCTTTTCCAATAGGAACCGATTCATGTATCAAATTGGGTAATGTTAAAGAAAGTTTTGTGAAACCTGCCTCTATCTTTATTTGTTCTTCTTCTAATTTGCGAAGCTCATCAGAAACTGTTTGCATTTGCTCAATAAGGATAGATGTGTCTTCCCCTGTTTTCTTTTTTCTTGCAATTTCTAATGATACTTTATTTCTTTTTTTTCTAAATTCATCAGTCTTTACAATTAACTCTCTTCTACGTTTATCTAATAATACTAGATCGTCAAAAGGAAATTTGACAGCTCTTGCTTCTAACATATTCCTGATTTTGCCTGGATTATCTCGAAGAAGTTTTGGGTCAAGCATCAACTAGTCACTTTGAGTATAACTTGAGTCTGTTCAAGAACTTCATCAATAGTAGAAATCAATGTTCGTATATTTCCTTTACCCTCGAATATGAAAACTAGAGACTTTCCTTCCTTTTCAATTCTGAAGGAAAGATTCTCTGGAAAATTCACATTATCTGGCCCCAAAGATTTTCTTATGGAATCTACCTTTTTCTCTGAAAGGTTATTCAGAAACACTTGAACTTTGCATTCTAGAGACATTTTGTTCCAGGTAATCTAGGAATTCATCCAATTTGTCTTTTGTAATTCTTGCTCCTGCAGCTGCCGCATGTCCGCCTCCAACACCAGACACTTTTGCAGCACATTCTCGCATTAATAATCCCAAATTTACTTCGGATTTACAACCTGTAGATTTACGTGAAGAGAACTTGATCGTTCCTTCATCACCATTTGTTCTAAGTATGATTATCTTTCCTGTGTTTTTCTGTGATCCCCCAAGAAGTGATGATACTGCACCCGTCATATTTTCCGGCACAAGACCTTCCCCATTTACCATTAGGTAAGAACCGTTATCGGTTATTCTCCATCTTTCACTAGAAAGTGTATTCATGTAAGTTCTCAAGAAAGTTCTATACTCTACCAAAATGTTCTCACCCTCTTGTAACATCCTAGTTCTGTCCCCCATGCAGATTGCGATTCCAACTCCTGCCTTACGGATTCTACCACATGAGTTGAGCATTGTTGAAAACTCTCTTGCATCTCGAAGGAAACTCCTCTTATCTTCACCAGATAATGTGTATGTGTATCCGACAAGCTCATCTAATATTTCGCTTGCATTTTTAGTCGAAATGTACTTTGATATTGTTTGGAGCAGAGCTCTTTTTTCATCTTCCGTCAGTTCAGCAGGAACGCGCCATCTACTACCATCCTTTAATTTTATTCCTGAGGAATTTAAAAGAGAAAGACAAGCATCACGATTCCATGTTAACCCCTCTATGAAAGGTTGTGAGGTAAATGCAAGTGCATCTGGTAGTGGCCTTGTTTCTCTTCCAACGAGCAAAATATCTAGATCAATTTCCACTTGATTATTCTTCTTTGCAGTAGCTGCAATTTCAAGATTTATTCCTGTAAAAGATTTCTTCTCACCCTGATCCTGACGATCACCTAATGCTGCGACCACCGCAATCCACGCTAAATCTGTATTCTCTTTGTGAAGAGCTTTTGAAACAAGATATGCCATACCTCCTGCAGAAACATCTTTTCCACCATCAACATCATATTTCCAAGAATTGATAACTTTTTGATTGTCAAATTCTTCCTGTGGTAATTGATGATGATCAACTACTATCCAATCATCGCCTAAAGTATTCTCGATATCTTTTGCAAATCCTCCTCCAAGATCAGTGATTATGTGAAATTGCCTTGAATCATTTTTCATTTTTTCAAGAAGATTCTTGCTAAATTCATTGACAGTACGTACTGTACACTTGGCACCTGCTCTGATCAAAGATTTCGTTACAATGCTACCAGAAGTTATTCCGTCACAATCAAGATGAGTAATTACAGAAATATTTTTCCCTGTTTTGATACAATCAGAGACTCTGTCATGAAAGTAAGATAATGCTTGATCTAATTTTACCATTACTCGAGTTGAGCAATGACTGCCTTATATTTCCAAGTTTTAGGTATCTTGCCAATTTTCTTGTAATATGAAGATAATCGGTGCACCTTTGCCTCTAAGAGCTCAAGTGATCTAACATTCCTTTTATCAGATTTGTGTTCTTTCAAATGTTTCTGTAGACCCAAGGCCTTGTTTACCAAGTTATTCAAGTCTTCAGGCATATCTGTCTTTACTCCCTTTTCTTCGAGGATTTCTGTAATTGACTTTTTGACAATTTGCCTTGTAATTGGTATTGCATATTGGTCACGTAATTTTATTCCAATCTTGCTTGGGGTTAGACCTTCTTTTGCATACTTTACAACCAGTTCCTCGATCTCAACTGGGCTCTGTTTTACCCATGTAGGTGTACTGGGAGTGATCGGCCTTGTCGAATGTGACTTTCCATGTCTATGTGAATGAATTCGTCCCACGAACAGCTTGTTTTTCAAGGAAACATAAATGTTACTTGGCTTTGTATGCAATGTTTACAAAAAAGTTAAATATCTACGAATTCAAATCTCAATAGATACTCATATGAAAACACCAATAATTATTGGAACAGTACTGGTTGCTCTATTTGTAGCCTCTAGTTTCGCTCCATTTGCTGTGGCTCAATACGCAGGAGTGGGCGGTGGTGGTGGAACTACTCTCGAAGAGCAGTTAGCGCTAGCACGTGCTAAGATAACAGCAGTACAAAATAATCCGCACGCAGGTTCCGGTACTCCATACCTTGATGCAAATGGTGTAGTAGGCGCATCAATCATTTCAGGTGGAATATTCGGTGGAATCTTCATTGCTTTTGTAGTAAGAGCAAAACAAGCGGAAAAAGCAAAGAGATCTCAATAATTCTTCTCTTTTCCTTATTTTATTAATATCTCATCATGTCTAGTTTTTTCATCATTACAGAAATGTATATATCGCACCATAATTGTTTTGAATTATGATGAGCACGATATTCACTATGCTCGTAGGTATGCTGTCAAACTTTGCAGGTCAGATAGGTCCAAACTATGACCCGCTATTTTATGATGTGATGGTCTACATATTTGCAACCATCATGTTTACAGTATTCCTTCTCGGAGTAATTGCATTCTGGCTCAGAGTGCATGGTCTTGGTGGCGACACAAGAGAAAGATGGGTCGCAGAACTCAACAAGCACTTTGAAAGAGAAGGCATTGGTCTGATACCAGACAACGGTAAATACTGGTAAACTCCAACTCTTTTTCCTTATTTTTAATCAATCTTCAAATGATTATTTTTGAATAATTCTACCAAGTTTAATTCTAGATTATTGTGTGAAGTTTAATTTTTTGGAGGAGTGAAGGTTGGTGCACCAGCGTTCTTTGTAGCAAATTCTGCTTTGTAGTGAACTCCATCTTTTACTACTGTATGAATAAAGTCAGATGATTCTACTCCATTTACATAGATTTTTGATTTCGCTTCATCCATATCGCGTAAAGGAAAGTTTGAGATCCATAGGAATTGACCTACCTCAAATGGGTATTTCTTTGTCCATGCACCACTAATAGTTCCATCATCTGAAAAAATCATGGATCTTTCACAATCCTTCGGGGTATCTACAACACTAGTGGTAACTGGTTTTATCCATTTTTTACCATCGACCAGAACTTCTAACGAGGCAGATACGTGATATTGAATATCTAATCCATTGAGACATTTGTGATAAAGAGGGTCTTGTTCCTTAACCTTTGAAATGGCTGTAGTACTTATCAAAACAACTGCCACTCCTACAGCCGCCGAGATTGCAAGAAATTTGAGCGTCTTTTTGCGTTTTGTAGGATCTCCCATTCCAGGCCAGAACATGACTTTGGTTTGTTTGTTGGAGTTATATAGATTAAGATATTTTCTATAATGAAATTTTAAATTAAAATATATAAAAGAAATTTAGAGTGAGGACTCGCCGTGTTTCTTGGTTCCAATGTCTACTGCCTCATCTACATTGAAGATGAAGATCTTTCCTTCTCCTGCTGCTCCTGTACCTGCATGAGTAGTAATTGTCTCTATTACTTTAGGTAATTGACTCTCAGTGACAACTACATAGAGGAAGGCGTTATCATTATGCGTAGCTTCAACACGTCCTCCTCTACCGGAAGATACCATCTCTCTTTTTCTTGCTCCTCTGCCCTTGACATTAAAATAGGTAAACCCACTTATTTCTAATTCTGTCAAAGCATGGAAGACGGCGTCCAACTTTTCTTGTGGAAATACAGCCTCGATTTTTTTCAATGTCATGATTCATTGCACATATCAAATGCTTTTATTAAAATCATTGCTTAAAATATTATCAAATAAAGAATAATATCACAATCTTTTTTTTTTAGGATAAAATACCTTTTATAGATGAAATCACACTCTTCAAAAGAATGACAGAATCCAAAGCTAGCTACAAAAAAGCAAAAATCATTGGAAAAGTTCAAGACAAAATTAAGGAAGGAATTGAAAACTATCGTGCAGCATCAGATGCCGCACCACGAGTAGATGTTTATGATGTCATTGAGCAAGTCTTTGCAGCAATTAATCCAAAAGTAGCTGACGAAGGGAAGATTACTGTAGACGAGGTAAGCGGATGTTTAAGAAATGCATACCTTGATCGAAAGGATCCGTCTGAAAGCAATCACAAGCAGATGGTGTCAAAGATAATGCAAAAGAGCGCATTTAGTATCATGGAAAGACCAATTGAAGGTCATCTTGATGCTGGCTCTAACGTAAAGATTGTTGGTAGAGCTGACAGGGTTGAAGATGAAGTAGTGATGCTCTTTAGAAGTTCGGAAAAATTACCTGAAATGCCATATCCGGCAGATTTCATACATCTGAACTCCTATCTGTTTATGTTTGACAAACCGGAAGGTGTGATTGTCTACTTTGATAGAGAAGGAAACGAAATGGAATTCAATGTTCCAAAGAGTGAGAAGCTCTTAAACGAGACAAAACGTAGGGCTAAAATTCTCAATACCTTGCTGACAAACAATATTGCTCCAGCAATAGAACCGTCTGAAAAATGCATGGAATGTCCTCATAATGAAAAATGTTACTATGCAAATGAAGACAAACAGAAATGGGGATTCTGGGCTCGTGGCAAGTGGCGTGAACTAAAACCAAAACCCTTCCTATAACTACACACTTTTTTCATTTTAATTTTATAAATACTGTATCTAGAACTGATTCTGCTTATTTTAGAGATTCTGATTCATCGGGGTTTAGATAAACTCGTGTTTTGTAGGGCTTTTCAGAATCTTTACGGAAATAAAAAATTTTTATACCATGTTCAAAAGGTTTCATTTCTATTTTGTCCGTTGATTTGATGGAATTGTCTTCTTGTCTGAGATATTGATATAATTCCTCTTTACTCATCTTCATTATTTCGCCGATCCGCTTTCTATTTCCCATGTAATCCTGGATAATCTGAACTTGTTTAACATCTTAACTTTTCTGATTGAAAACTTGTGGTTTCCAATCTAATAATTAAATACAATACTTACTTCTTGGAATTGAACATGACTGATTCCAAAATCGACTGGTTTGAAGGTTTTCTAGGTCTGGGATACCATGTATTTGATATACGCCCTACTATCTACCTAATATTTGATAATAAAAGAAAACTTGTCAACGCGTGGAATCAGATAATAAAATATTGGCCAGACGATGAGATCAAAATGAGATTCTTTGAGGGGGATATCAACTATGAATTTATAATTTATGGTCAATCTCGCATATTGCAGACAACAAACGTTTTCTTGAAATTGTTAAAAATCTCGGATCACTATCAGCAGTTTGTGGAGGAATATAATGGGTCTGCATCATTACAACTTGCAAACTATTCTCCTAAGGATAAAAAATATGAGCTTGAAATATTCAAATTCAAAAAGAAAGTGACTGACATAAAATTTCTAAAGAAACAAGATAGTGATGATGATTTTATTATTTCACAGGCAAGGCAAAAATTACAAAATCCTGAGGAGAAAAGTAGTTAGTATTGTGATCTATGATTTTTTTAAACTTGATTCTATCAAACCTATCCATAAACTCCAGTCCAAATTCTTAAAAACAAGAGGCTGTCGATAGGGGTAATTTGTTACAGTCTTGGTAATTCCAAAATCATATTTCTTCTCTTTTCCTTTTTCTGTAAACGTTACTCTCAAGAAATCTACTTTCCTTGTTGTTATGCTTCTAACATCTGTAATGGAATGTAGAGGTATTATCCATGATTTTGAATTCTCGGTTAAATCTTCATCTAGATCTAATTCATTATAATTTGAAATCTTTCCTATCCTTGCCTTGCCATCTTCAAAATATCTCTCCTTTTCTTTTGCAGTGATCCATATGTAACGTGGAATGAAAATTAAATTTCTGCTTGTGAGTGCAAGAATGCCTTCTTTATTTTTGTGAAAGAAACCTCTTAATCCTAATGCTATTCCCCAAATCTGGGGAAGTGATGCTATGATGTATTCACCTTCTTCCAGATTTTCCTTCATTATTTGTCAGCGTTTGTTGTGAATAAATCAATCTATCTAATTTAGTGGTATTACAAAAATGTGATAAAGGGGTTTACTCTAGACGTGACCTTGACCTTCGTATCTAAAGCCATAAGTTCCCCAAGTTTTTCCTTTCTTGGCTAAATTGAGTCTATGAGCTCTTTCACCGAAGTAAATTGCTACTGTCATTGCAAGAGCTACTCCCGTTGCGATGAAAATTTCTATTCCTGCTTCAGTCATGCGTGCCATAGTTTGCAAGTTGTATAATAAT
>JBGPGB010000072.1:0-7072 GCA_041483595.1 Nitrosotalea sp. | reverse complement strand
GATTCAAGAAACATTGTCCAGTTTGTGGAATTGATGTAGAAAAAGAAACTTCGCTTGAAAGGTTTGGCAAATATTTTTGTTCTAGTGATCATGCACAAAAATATGCAGACTTGAAGATGTCAACAAAGGAAGAATCTGAAGAAAAAGGTGGATGTTGTTGCTAGAAACAATTTCTTACAACATGCATTGAGATAAAATAGGTGTTTGATAATTACAAAAGAGAACTCACGCAAAGTATACGTCGAGATAACCAAGACTACAATAATAATTGGCATAATACTGCTTGCAGTTGGATATCTCATAGGCAATGTCATACCAATAACGAAAAACTCCCAGTCTGGCCCAGAACCAGGCATCATTACATCCACAATAGGCGGAGACCAGTTATCAAAACCTAGGATTCCAGGAAGTGTAAACTTTGAGATTCCCAAGTTTGCCAAGTTTCAAGGCTCAGGATCCGCCGCTTTGGATCTGGTAGAATTTGGGGATTACCAGTGTCCTTTCTGCGAGAAATTCTTCCAGGAAACTGAACCTCAGGTTGCAAAAGAATACGTAAACTCAGGCAAGGTTAAATTTTACTTTCTAGACTTTGCAATAGTGGGACCTGATTCTCTTACACTAAGCGAAGGGGCATGGTGCGCAGACGAGCAAGGAAAGTATTACGAGTATCATAATTATGCATATTCTCATCAAGGAGCAGAAAATTCTGGTTGGGGAACTGTGGAAAAGGTCAAGGCATTTGCTTCAGATCTTGGTCTTGATACTCAAAAATTCAATTCATGTCTTGACAGCAAGAAATATGAACCAAGGATTCAACAGCTTTACCAACTTGGGCAGAGTTTGGGAATAACTGGAACTCCGACCATGTTTATTGGAAATGAGAAAGTTGGGTTCACCAAAATTACAGGAGCACAACCATACGAAGTTTTCCAGCAGGTAATGAGCTCATATCTGCAATAGTTTGAGAAACATGAAAAAAATTAAACGAGAAAAAAATTATACAAAAAAGAGAAGCAACAAGCTAATTGCATTGTTAGTAATAGCTGGAATTGTATCTGGAATTGCTTACATGGTATACAGATCAGACAATACATCTTTTAGTGATGCTGCAGTAATTGATGGGATAGAATGTAATACAAACGAATTTACAACACTTCACATTCATGCGCATCTTGATTTTTATGTCAATGGCAACCACCTGACTGTACCAGAAAGAATAGGCATAGTTGACAACAAATGCCTCTATTGGATGCATACGCATGATGCTAGTGGTGTCATACATATCGAGTCACCAAAATCAGAAGAATTTACTTTGCAACAGTTCATCGATATATGGAAGGCTACAGAAGGTTTTCCTATTAATGGATCAACTCCAAAAATATTTGTCAATGGACAATCTGTAAATTTCATCTCAAATGATACAAAAATAAACAAACATGATGAAATTTCTCTAGTTTATGGCAATGTGCCACCTACAATTCCATCATTTTATCAGTTTGGCCCAGGAGAATAAGTTTATTTTTCAAGAGTTTTCTTTTTGCTCGGAGGAGACCATCGCTTTAGCAATAAAGAACTACCTGTCACAGAAACAGAACTTGCAGCCATTGCAAGACCTGCCAGTGCAGGATAAAGCAAACCTACTCCGGCAACAGGAATAAGGGCCGCGTTGTATACAAATGCATAAAACAGGTTTTGTTTTACCTTGCTTACTGTTTTTCTGCTTATCTCAATAGCTGCAACAACATCATTCAAGTCGTCCCTTACAAGAACAACACTTCCTGCCTCTAGTGCAATATCCGTACCGCTGCCAATAGCTATTCCCACATCAGCCTCAGTCAAGGCTGCTGCATCATTTATGCCATCCCCTATCATTGCCACCTTCTTTCCTTGCTGTTTTAGCTGTTTTATCACCTCTACTTTTTGAGAAGGCATAACATTTGCAATAACACGTTCTATTGAGAGATTTTTTGCAATTGTGGACGCAGTTTTTTCATTGTCCCCTGTAAGCATGACAATCTCTATTCCCATCTTTCTTAATGATATCAATGCATTTCTAGCGCTGGGCTTTGGAGTATCAAGTAAGCCAATTATGCCTACTATTTCCTTGTCTACTGCCACAAGTATTGCAGTCTTGCCATACTTTTGCAGATCCAAAATGGGTACATCTATGGCACTTGTGTCCATCCCATTATCTTCAAGCAGTTTTTTGTTTCCAACAATTATGTTATGTCCTTTGTAAATAGCTTCAACTCCCTGTCCTGGGTAAACAAAAAATTCAGATGTGTCTTCTAGTTTTAGATTTAACTCCCTTGCCCTTTGCACTATTGATTTAGCAAGAGGATGTTCGGAATTTTTTTCAGCTATTGCTGCAATCTTGAGAATGTCATCTTCCATGTTATTTGTAATTTGGTTATCATCCAGGGGCAAGACCTGTTTTATGACTTTGATGTCAGTTACCTTTGGAGTTCCTTGTGTTAATGTTCCAGTCTTGTCAAATACTGCAATCTTTATTTTTCCCAGCATCTCAAGAGATTCACCTCCCTTGAAGATAACTCCGTTCTGTGCAGCCTTACTCATTCCAACCATGATAGCTGTTGGAGTTGCCAATCCCAAGGCGCATGGACAAGCTACTACTAGTATTGCCACTGCAGGTATGAGCGATGCTGCTACATGATGTATTCCAGGTGGTGTGAAAAAATACCAAGCTAAAAATGTGCCAAATGCAACTGCCATGACTACAAAAGCAAAGTGGCCTGCAACCTTGTCAACAGTTCTTTGTATGGCAGGCTTGCGTCCCATTGCATCCTCTACAAGATTGACTATCTGAGAAAGAAAAGTATCGTTTCCTACTTTGGTTGTGCGAATTACAAGTACGCCTTCCTTGTTGATAGTACCTCCTATGACTGACTCTCCAATTTTCTTATCTACTGGAACTGACTCTCCTGTGACCATTGATTCGTCTACTGCGGAGCGACCCTCTATGATTATACCATCTACTGGAATTCGCTCTCCCGGTCTGACAATTAGAATATCATCAATCTTTATGAGTTCGATTGATATCTGGATCTCTTCGTCACCTTTTTTAATTCTAGCAGTCTTTGGTTGCAATTCAAGCATCTTTCTAATTATGGAAGAGGCCTTACCCTTTGTCTTGTTCTCAAGAAATTTCCCCAGAGTTATGAAAGTTATAACAACTGCTGCCGCATCATAATAGAGATTATGCCATACAGGTGTTGGAAATGTGTTAAATGCGCTAAACAGGTATGCTGCAGTAGTTCCTGTAACTATTAGAGTATCCATGTTTGCAGATTTCATCCTTGCAATCCTGTATGCCCCAACATAGAACCTGTTTCCAGTAACAAACTGTACTATGCTGGCTGATGCAAAGAGCACATAAGCTGAAATGTCAGAACCTGCAAACGGAATAAACTTTAGATAATCTGGATAGCTGAATAGGATAACAGGGATTGTAAAGATCAGTCCCACTAGAAATAATCTTTTGAACTTTTTTGCCTCAATTTGTTCAGATGACTCGGATAGATCCTCGCTTAGTATTTCGTATCCACTTTTGTTTATTATCTGATGTATGTCTGAAAGTGAGAGTAAAGCCTGATTGTACTCAACTGTTGCCTCACCGTTTCCATAGTTGACAGAAGCATGTCTTATGCCGTCAGCCTTTTGTAATCTTTCTTCCAAGATTATGGAATCGTTTGAATCAGATATGCCGCCTAGCTTTATTTTTAATTTCTCGTATACTACTTTGTATCCTGCTTCCTCTATTGCTTTTTCAATTTTTGCCAAGTTTACTGAGGCGGGATCATATTCCAGTATGGCTTTTTCTGATGCCAAGTTGACTTCACATTTTGTTACTCCTTTGATTTCTGTGACATAATTTTGAATAGAGTTAATACATCCAGCACAATGCATTCCTCCTATCTTGAGTGCAGTACGTTTTGTCTTGATCTGTTCGGTTTTAACTGTAATGCTATCTTCCATCAGATGATAATTACGATTGGCGGATACTTATTATCCGACCTTTACAATTGTAAACATTAATTTTCAAATAGGTCACATGTGTATAATTTATTCATGACCCTAAAGCTGGATGAGATTGATCTTGCTCTGCTAGAATCTCTTGTAGCAGACGGAAGAAAGTCTTTTCGCCAGATTTCAAGAGAGATAAAGGTCAGTGCTCCCACCGTAAAATTACATTATGAAAGATTGGTCAATATTGGATTAATCAAGGGAGTGTCAGTAGATTTGGACTTTGGAAAATTAGAGACAAAAGCAAGTGCAAAGCTAGACCAAATTAGACACAAGGCACTCAAAGTACATAAAATAAAATTTGACAAGGGGTTACTAGTAAAGATTGCATGTGATTATTGCAGTGGTCCAGTTCATGACAAGCCAAGTATCCTAAAAGTTGGAGATCAGGAGAGATTCTTTTGTTGTACGTCTTGCAAGACTTTGTACAATGAAAAATATCGTGGACGAATAGAATCATTATCTAACAAGTAAAATTGCTTGAAGACTGGTAAATCGAGCCTATCGCATATTTGCATTTATTGGATAAAAGTCTTGTTCCAAATCAGTTCCAAAACTTTAGATCTTTGTTGAACAACTTGCAGTAATTTTTTTGTGAGCTGAATAATATGCCCAGATCAGAATCAGTACAGAAAGCAGGCGCAGATGAATTTGATAGTTTGATAGAAATGTAGATATCGCAAGCCCTGCTGTGCCAAGGCTTGTTGCAAAAAATAATGCAATAGAACTGCAACTAGCACATGCACTGGTTGCCACTCCAACTGAAGAACCGGAAAAAAGAGAACCAAAAGATTTTGAGATGGAATGCCTTAGTGCATAAACATTCATGCTTACCACAATTCCTGTCAATGAGGCTGCAATAGTTGACAGTAAAAAGCCTGGCCAAGCACCATCTCTCATGTAAAAAATTACAATTGGTGAGAAAAACAAGAGTTGATCAAATACATTAAAGACAATCCAGAATGGTATTGCCACAGATGCTGCAATAAGTACATAGATCCTGCCTGAAAATACCATCTTTACTGCTAAAGAATATTTTGACATGGTACTGTTTTCCATATATATCTAAGATTTCCTTTTGTACCTTAAATCTGTTTTAGGATTCTGTTAACTTGATGGGTGACTGAACCTATTTTAGCATACTTCATTTTCAAGTTCCACAGGTATCGGATAGGTTGTAAAAGTCAGCGACCTGTTTTGACGTAAAGTGATACTCTGTTATCATTTCCTTTGCCACACCTTCATTAAAGTACCAGTGCCAGCACTTGCAACAACAAGGTCCTCCTTCATTTGACATTTTTGCCGCTGCGGTCAAAGTTACATTTTCCTCGGGGGTCAGTATCGTATTAGCATCATACGATAACATCTTTTTTACCTGTACCACGGGAATGTCATAAGGGTTTGAAGGAACATCTGAAATGTAGGCGAATTGCTTCAAGCCCTCAATCTGCTCATTGTATTTTTTTGTATCAGTTACCACGCCACAACACTGTCCTCCCATGTTTTTAAAATTGTCAGGAAGATGCAAGATGTCCTTTGGACTATTACACGATATGGTAAGATTGTCAAGATGTTGTAGTACTGGATCTACAGATGTTGTGAAATTTTTAGATTGTATCTGAAAAAGATAATTCTTACTCTGTCCAAGCAACCCCGTGCAAGCATCTATTGTTGGAATACTTTGATTTATTGAAACAGCAGAGAATGTCGTATCATAACCATGACTAGCTAACGGTTTCTGGTAAATAATGTAGAGACCTGCTACGGACCCAGTTACAACTATTGCAATAGAAATTATATACAGTATTTTGTTGTCAATTGGAATTTTCATGGCTCTTACTAATGATTTGATGTTATGTCCATGATAATGGATTCCTCATCCTTGAAAACATGATTTCTATAATCAGATATGGGCTCACCATATACAGATGCGCTGACAGATTTTCCTTTCAAATCCAATCCCCAAATATCCAGGAATTCACCCAGAGTATAATTTCTGACTACCTTTGATTCGATATGGATCATTCCATCTGCAGTATGAGTGTGTAATGGCGCCATCCCCTTCATACCGTACTGGTCAAGTGAATGATCCTTCCATAGATCCGAGTCTATTCCTACATTTTGTGGTACAAAGTATGGCTTTCCGTCTACATTCAGATACAGACGTGGATGTATATGCATTAACATCTTTTCATTACTTGAAGATTGATCCGTGATTGGTTTTGTCAACACGAAACTAACTCCTATTGCAAAAATGACAATAATTCCTGCAATGGCAAATCCTTTTTTCTTTTCCAACAATTTTAGCTTGAATCTGAGATATTAAACAACAATAGCTTACAATTGTAAAGATGAGTTAAGATGCAGATTTTAATTCTGTCATTTCAAATCCGATAATTATACCTGAATTCCCTTCAAGCTCTTACATAGTTTTGATCTTTATTTTTGTAATCATGATATCAATGCATAAATTAATGACAGCATCTAGATGATAAAACCATGCTAAGATGATGGCACAAAAGATGTTTGTACTTGTTCCATTCCTTTTAGCGCTCGAATTTTATGGACAAAATCTACAACTTGCTCAGCCTCTCCTTCTGTTATGAATATTTCAGAGCAATCTTCTTCCTTTATGTGAATGTGGAAATTTCCTTTCACAATGGCATTGAACTGATGCCTCAGGTGAAGTAAAAGATCGTCAATATGTGATCCTTTTTCCTTGTATGTCACGGTAATGGTTGCAATGATATTTCCTTTTAGAAATTTTGTAGTTTCATATTCTGAGAGAAAAGATCTTACTGCATCTCTTACTACCTCTGACCTGCTTGAATACCCCTTTTCCTTTTTGATTTGATCAAGTTTTTCACGTAAGTTTGGTGTAAGGGAGATGCTAGTCACTGACATGTATTACTAAATTTTGTATATGTTATTATTAAGTTTTAATAAAATAATACTTATTTTTAGCACAATTTTAATAAACTAATATCATCCCGAGTATATTACATGCAAGAGCAAGAATTCGAATGTT
>JBGPGB010000071.1:0-7081 GCA_041483595.1 Nitrosotalea sp. | reverse complement strand
GGATTTAACAATAGTTCATTGGTAATTGGAATTGATCCAGGTAGTAGAATAGGACTATCCGTGTTTTACTATGAAAAAGAAATTGAGAGTTCCATTTACACATCAATTGATGACTTGGTATCACACATTATCAAAATTTTGGTAGGGATAAATGCCCAAAGGAAAGTTGTCAAAATAGGAGATGGTACAATGAGAATTGCTCAACATATAGCAAACTCGATTAATCTTAGATTCTGCTCACACTTTGAACTAGAATTTGTGGATGAGCGTAAAACAACATTGAAAATAAGAAATTACAATAAGAGGGGAGAGCGTGATAAGATATCAGCCAGATATATTACACAGCGAGAAGGTTATAGGCATCTGGTTCTTCCTCTTTCAAGAATTGGTTAAAATATCAAAATTTTATTAAAAAACTTTGGATGTTTAATTTAAGGATGATCTTTCGATCTAGATGTGAAACATCGATAGATATTTATAGCGTTTTTCTTTTTTTTCTTGAAAACTGTTTACCTAGGTATATGTGCCTATGATAAATATTTTATAAAAAATGCTATAAAATTATAAAAATTATTGATCCATGCTTAAATATCCATTATTACTATATGATATACAGGTTAGAACATATGACATGTAAAGGAATATGCACAAGATACAAAGCTCAGAAGCCCGTAGGAACTGGTCGCTATGCATCCGGACAGAAAAGATGCCAGATTTGTGAAATTTTCATAAAATGGGAAGGTCTTTGGTGTCCTTGCTGCGGATACAGGCTAAGAACTAAACCACGAAACCTCAAGTACAAAGCAAAACTACGAGCTAGAGTAGAGGCTGATCAACTAGAAGCTGTTGCTGTAAAAGCCGCAGAAGTAGAAGAAATGGAGTTAGAGCCAATAGCAATAAAGACTAAGGCAAAGACTACAAAGGCAAAGACTACAAAGGCAAAGACTACAAAGGCAAAGACTACAAAGGCAAAGACTACAAAGGCAAAGACTACAATAAAGAAGGTAGCTGTATTGCCGGTAACAATATAGACGTAGAAAGCTGAAGTAAACCATTGATATCACAAGTCGGTTATACGAAAAAAACCGTCAGGGTGAATCATAGAGATTTCTCGGTACGAATTCTTCCATATGACAATGGAAGTTTTATTTCTATTTCTGAGGGAAAGGAGAAGATGGGAACACTTGTTATTTCTATTAGTTCAGGAGGTAGGATAAGTACAGCTACTGTAATACCATCAAAATCAGAAACAATTTTCCTCAAGATGGTGTCAGAGCGTGTGGCTAGAACAATAAGTGGGATCTGTATTTTTTCATTAAATATTGAAAAAGATTTAGATCTTGATAGTATGAAAGTTCTAATGAACGAATTAATGGAGATTATAAAACAATGACTTCTGATATGCGCAGCTATCTTGACTTTATTTTCAAAAAGGGTGAGCTGGCTATAATAAAAAAGAAAGTTTCTACAAAATTTGAGATTGCCGCAGTAACCTCTAAGGTGGATGGTTCAAAAGCACTGTTATTTGAAAATGTCAAAGATAGCAAGTTTCGTGTAG
Source organism: Nitrosotalea sp. (assembly GCA_041483595.1). GTDB lineage: Archaea > Thermoproteota > Nitrososphaeria > Nitrososphaerales > Nitrosopumilaceae > Nitrosotalea. The sequence goes on along the minus strand of JBGPGB010000071.1, from coordinate 5,523 downwards.
TTTCAAATTTAGTTGGTACACGGAAAAGATTTGCTTATGCAGTTGGTGCTACTGAAGACAAGATACATGAAAAAGTAATTTCTGCCATAAAGTGTGCATCAAAACCAAAAATAATCCAAAAGGCCAAATTCATGGAAAATCAATCAAAGGATCTTTTTACTTTGCCAATAGTTACTCATTTTGAAAAGGAGCCAGGGCCTTTTATTACGTCATCAATCATCTATACTAAAAATCAGGAGATGGGTACTCAAAACTTATCATTCAATAGACTGTTGAGAATAGATGAGAAACATTTCTCGATTAGAATGGTTGAGGGAAGACATCTTCATAGAACTTTTATCTATGCAAAAGAACATGGTGAAGACCTTAAAGTTGCTATCTCAGTAGGTGTTCATCCAGCTGTTTCAATTGCAGGAGCATATCAAGCTGATTGGGGAAAAGATGAGCTTAATATTGCAAATGAGTTATTAAACAAAAAACTTACTCTATTCATGTCCCCTTATTCTAAAATGCTTGTACCCTCAGAATCGGAAATAATTATCGAGGGAAAAATTCTCAAGGATAAAACCCACAAAGAGTGGATGGTAGAAATGCTTCGTACATATGACTTCAAAAGGGCTCAACCAGTTTTTGAGTTGGATAGAATATACTTTAGAAATAATCCTATCTTCCATGATGTACTAGCTGGCTTTGGCGAACATCAATTACTGATGGGTATGCCTATTGAAGCTAAGATAAACAAGGACCTAAAACAAATTCTGCCACAAACTAAGAAAGTTGTACTAACTGAGGGTGGTTGTAAATGGTTACACGCAGTAGTCCAGATTTCCAAAAAACGAGATTCCGATCCAAAAAAAGCAATTGACGCTGCCTTTTCCTCTCATAGATCTCTTAAAAATGTGATAATTGTGGATGATGACATTGACCCATCTAATCCTGTTGAGGTCGAGTATGCAATGGCTACTAGATTTCAAGCCGAAAAGGATCTAGTAATAATACCTAAAGTAAGAGGTTCTAGTCTAGATCCATCCAGTGATCAGAAAAATCTTCTTACTACTAAGATGGGAGTGGATGCAACCAAATCCTTCTCAAAAAGGACCGAAGGATTTGAAATTGCTAAAATCCCCGGTGCTCAAAAGATATCACTAAGAAACTACTTCAAATAAAAACTCGTATTAAAGTGAAAGTACAGAATCAACCATCAAAGCAATAAACAGTATTGCAAGATATGGACTTGAAAACTTGAACAATGTCCACGATGCTCTTTCGGATGGTTTTACAAGTAGCCACACACTTAGTGCAACCATTATTGCACCTGAAACAATTGCAGTGTAAAGATATACTTCATGAAATAAATGCTTTCCAGAAGTGCCTGTCATGAAAAAGGGGAAGACACTAAAAAGAACCATCATGAGAGTTGTTCCGGCAATCACACGAACCGATGTTTTTTCGGACTCTACTGCGGTCAACATAGGAACATTGACTTTGTTATAGTCTTCCTTGAAGTGAAGTGTAAGACTCCATATGTGCATTGGAATCCAAACAAAAACTAATCCAGCCATTACTAAACCTAAATCCCATAGGCCAGCACTTGTAACAGCAACATATCCAATCATTGCAGGTGCTCCTCCGGAAAAGCCTCCCAAAACAATGTTTGTTCTACTTCTCCTTTTGAGTAATTTACTATAGATTATAATATTATCCGCAAGTCCAAAAACCATGAAAATACCAGCCCATGTGTTTATGGCAAAAGAACTGACTAATGATATTGCAGCAAGAATTAATCCAAAATACAAAGCCTTTTCAGCAGGAAAAATCCTTCTACTTGGAATGGGTCTGTCCTTAGTTCGTTCCATTATTGCATCGATGTCTCTGTCATTATAGTTTGTCAATGTATTTGCAGCAGCAGAACCAGCTATAACACTACCTGTAAGAAGACACCAAGTTAACGGTGATATTGGGATGTGATACAAATTTGATGCAGTAAAGGCTGCTCCTATTGCAGTAAAAACAAGGAGATACCATATCTTTGGCTTGGTAACTTCATAGTATACCTTAATTCTTGAACTAGCTTTTGTTGTTAGCACACTCTTACTCACATTTGGATCTTATTACTTATTTATAGGTTGAAAAGGTCCAGACTATTTTACTGGTTTGTAAGGCATGGGCTTTGTGGTCCTTTTCATTTCAATGAAACTCTCAGAACGTTGAACTCCTTGGATTCTTCCTAACCTTTCAGATATTAATCGATGCATTTCATCGAGATTTTTGGCATACATGGTTACAATAATGTCAAATCTACCCGTTACCTCTGAAATCTCTCTCACCTCTGGAATCTTCATTAATTCCTCAATTACATTGTCTCTCATCTTTGAATCCATGTTTATTCCAGTAAGTGCTTTTACAGTATAACCTAGCTCTCTATCATTTACCACTATGGTAAAACGCTCAATGAGTTTTCTCTTGACGAGTCTCATAATTCTGCTATATACTACAGAAGAATTTACGTTGATCTTCTTTGAAATTCGTGGAACTGATATGTTTGCATCTTGTGATAATTCCGATAAGATTGTCATGTCTAAATCATCAACTTTTGCCATTCAAAACCCCAATTATTGTGAATAATTGGATCTTATTAAAGTTGTTAGTATAAAATTTCTATAATTCCTTAATTGGCTAAATATATCCTTTCTTGTATAGCATCTCTGCCAATAATACTGCGCCCTTTGCAGAACCCATCTTTTCATTATGTGAGAACAACACATACTTTATGCCATTGTCAAACACCGTGTCTTCTCTTAATCTACCAACTACTGTAGTCATTCCCTCGTTAATTTCTCGATCTAATCTTGGCTGTGGCCTTGTAGGATCATCATTTACCATGAGGTATTCTTTTGGAGCAGAGGGCAAACCGATAACACTTACATTCTTTGAAAAGTCTTGCATGGCTTTCTTGACAGTTTCGGGATCAACATGAGTAGCAGTCTCAACAAAAACAGTTTCGGTATGTCCATCTATTACTGGAACTCTGGTACATGTACAGCTAATTTTCATTTTTGCTGGGTCAATCTTTCCATCTGTAAACTTTCCAAGTATCTTTCCTGTTTCTAATCTTACTTTGTCTTCTTCCTTTGGTATGTAAGGAATAATGTTGTCAGTAATGTCTAGTGCAGAAACACCAGGTGATCTACCTGCTCCAGACATTGACTGCATTGATGTCATGATTATCTTCTGAGCACCAAACTTGTCTAGAAGTGGCCTCATTGTGATTACGAGTCCAGTTGTAGTACAATTTGGTAATGGTGCAACAAATCCTTTCCAACCACGGTTCTTTCTCTGAACATCTAATAATGCAATATGATCGTCATTTATTCCAGGGATCAGGATGGGTACATCATCTTCATATCTGTAGGCCGAAGAAGTACTAATTACTGGAATAGATTTTGCAAATTTTGTTTCGATATCCCTTGCAGCTTCACTTTCTACAGAACTAAAAACCAAATCAAGATTATCTGGATTAATATCATCTACTGATTCTACTATCATATCTTTAACATACTCCGGAACAGGTTCTCTTAGATGCCATTTCAAAATACCACTATTTTGGTCTCTGATTGCATCTAGGAATTTTTTCTTGGCTGATCGTTCAGATGCAGCAATCTGTTTTACCTCAAACCATGGATGTTTGTTCAAAGCAAGAACAAATTCCTGTCCTACCGCACCAGTAACTCCTATAATGGCTACACGTTTCATAAATAAAACGGCCCTCATACAATTAATATTCTTTTAGAACTACCAACAAAACACAACTAAATACCGTTATGAATATTTGGGGAATGTGAGAATAAAAGTAGAAAAAGCCATCGCAAATCATAAAATAGTTGCCCACGGAGGCATATTTTCAAATGGTCTTGAACATAATTTGGGTTTACTTGATTTTAGCTCAAATGTTAATCCTCTTGGTTTCCCATCCAAAGTAAGAGATGTTTTCAAAAATCTTTCTCAAATTTCTATCTATCCAGATCCTAATTCAAATGAATTAAAAACTCATCTACAAAAATATATCGGAATTCCAAAAAATCAAATTGTGGTTGGAAACGGAGCAACAGAAATAATCTATAACTACTGTAGCGCATTTTTAAGAAAACAAAAAGTACTGATTCCAATTCCTACATTTGGAGAATATGAGGCTGCCGCAAAATTAAACGGAGCAATACTTTACTTCTTTAAAACAATGAATCTAAACCAAAGATTTTCAGAATTTCAAGATATGTTTTCAAAGAAAAACTGTATCTTTCTATGTAATCCAAATAATCCTACAGGAGTTCTCATAAAGAAAAAAAATATGTTAAAAATCTTGGAATCGGCACATGACAAATCTGCCATGCTTTTTCTTGATGAATGTTTCATTGAGCTAGTTCCTACTGGAAATGAGAGTGTTGTCTCATATTTGAAAGAATTTGATAATCTTTTCATTCTTAGATCCTTAACAAAATCATTTGGATTAGCAGGACTAAGAATTGGATACGGACTCGGAAACAAAAAAATGATTGAAATCATGCAAAAGATAAAGATCCCGTGGAACGTTAGTGGGATTGCACAAAAATCATCAATCAAAGCATTATCTGATAAATCACATCTATCAAAGACACTAAATCTTATAAGAAAAGAATCAAAATTTCTCATAAATTCTATATCAGAGATAAAGGGTTTCACTTGTTACAATTCGGACACAAACTTTATTCTAATAAAATCAAAGATAAAATCAAATCAAATCCAAAAAAGATTATTGAAAAGAAATATTCTCATAAGAAATTGTAATACATTTCGGGGATTAGATAACAACTTCATACGAATTGCAGTTCGAACTCGCAAAGAAAATCTCAAACTAATCGAGGCGTTAAGAAAATTATGACTGCAAAAACCTTAATGATACAGGGAACCTCCTCGGGTGCTGGAAAAACAACTCTAGTAACGGCTCTCTGCAGAATTTTTTCTGATGAAGGATACAAGGTGGCACCGTTCAAGTCCCAAAACATGTCATCTTATTCCTATGTTGGAAAAGAGTTTGAAATCTCAAGGGCGCAAGCTATTCAAGCAATTGCAGCAAGAACCGAAATAATTCCTATAATGAACCCAATTTTGTTAAAACCACTCGGAAATTACACCAGTCAAGTTTTTGTTAATGGTATATCCTATTGCAAGATGCATGCTAGGGATTATTACAAAAAATTCGCACTCTCAACAGGACTTAAAGAATCAAAGAATGCACTTGACCAATTGTTAAAGACGAATGATATTGTAATACTTGAAGGAGCAGGATCTCCAGCTGAGATAAACTTGCAAAGATATGACATTGCTAACATGAGAATGGCAGAGTATTGTAAATCACCAGTAATTCTGGTTACCGACATCGATAAGGGAGGGAGTTTTGCAAGTATTATAGGGACATTATCACTTCTTGATAAAAAGTATCAAAAACTCATCAAAGGGTTTGTCATAAACAAATTTAGAGGAGATATG
>JBGPGB010000070.1:0-7216 GCA_041483595.1 Nitrosotalea sp. | reverse complement strand
CAGCATAAAGAACTCCTATTAGAGCTGATGCAGAGCCAGCAGCAACTAGGAGCATTCCCCACCATGCAAAATCAGGTGACATGCCAAATCCGCTGAAATCAAATATTGTTCGTATCATTCCATAAATACCAATTTTTATCATCACTGCTGACATGAGAGCAGACACATTGCTTGGTGCAGATGGATGAGCTTTAGGCAGCCAAATATGCAAAGGTATCATTCCTGCCTTTGTTCCAAATCCAATGAATGCAAAAATAAAAACAAGATTTTTTATCAATAAAGGAAAGGATGCGGAGGAATTACGAAATGAATCAAAACTAAAGCTCCCTGTCTGGATGTAGCCTAACAAAAATGAGGCAAAGATGAACGCAGTTCCAAAGTGCGTCATCACAAGATATGTAATCCCTGACTTTAGGTTCTCTTCTTTATCATGATCATAAATTACCAAGAAAAATGATACTAAAGACATTAATTCCCAAAATACCAAAAAGAAAAATGCGTTATTCGATGATACTACAAGAATCATTGATAGGACAAAAATATTGAAAAGAAATCCAAATGCCGATATTCTTTTTTTGGCTTCGTATTCCTTTGAATACCCAATTGAGTATAATGAAACGGCAAATGAAACTATTCCAATTATTAATATAAAAAATGCAGATACTCCATCAACAAAGATTTCAAGATTAAAAAAAGGAAGTATGTTTGGTATAGCCAACTTTAATGATGGTCCAGTTATGATATCAATGGAAAATACGATAGCAAAAATTGAACCAATCATGGAAGGAACAAATATCATTGGTCGTGAAAGTCTACTATTTCGTGATAATAAACCAGATAGTGCCCCTACTAGAAACAGCAGAATTGGAATCTGAAATAAAACAAGATTACTAATCATTATTGTCAGCCAGTGTGGATCCCATGATATTGTTGAAATTATTTTTCATAGGTTGGATCTTTGAAGCTAAATTCCTACGTTATGCATTTAATTGTTTATGAAAAAGATATAAACAAAGATGTATAGGTGTAGATGTATATCTATGCAAGATTACAACAATACCGTTCAACTACTCACTCAAAAGCCTGAATATCTCAAGACCCTTCAGCTAGCAGTTCAAAAAGAAGAGGAAAATCTATCCAACAAACAATATTTGGGATGGCAATGGTATGATGTAGAAACTCATCCAGCAAAACTTGTCAAGCTTATTACCAGTGGAATTACCAAAGTGGGCTTCAAATCAAATAGTTCTACATGTTATCTTCTCAAGAACAGAGAATCAGTCAAACGAGCCATTAAACGCTCATAAATACAGTGAAATAATGTTCAGGCTAATACGGAAATTCAAGTTGAATACAGTTCTCTGAATTGTTTTACACCATGATGTGGTATGTCACTAGTTTGATATCTTAAGGTATACCGGGGGTGGGTTTCGAACCCACGACCTCCAGATTATGAGTAATACCCTTGATTTGGACTGGCACTCTAGGCCAGGCTGAGCTACCCCGGCATAATTAACGCCTAAATTCTTGATGCAATTAAATGTAGCTCGCTTAGGCTTGTGCAATATCTTTCCAGTTGGTGTCAACTTTGGATACCCACTGGAATTTCTTTTGAAGTGCAGATGTATAGAGTTTCTCCCACTCGAGTCCTACTACATCAGACCAAGCTTTAACGACTCGAGGGTCAATGTAATTTCGAAGTGAGGTTCCTAAATTGTAATCTCGAGTTTTTTCAGTTAATTCAAGTGTAAGCTTCAGTTTTTCTTCACGTTGTTTTAGTTTCTCAGCTTGTTTCTCAGTCTTAGGCTTGGTCTCCTTTAGATTCTTTATAGCATCGCGTTTTTTCTGTAAGATTTCATCAAAGTTCTTTGGTATGGTTCTCTTGTGGTTGCATGTTATTGCAGCATCCAGGTTAGCAAGTTTGGCATGGTATATCTTGATATTTTCTGATTTGGACTTGAGATTATCCACTTTTTTGAGATAATTTGTAACTACCTGAGTTGCAAGATATGTTCTGAATACCTTTGCAGTAAGTCCCTTTACTATACCCCCAAGAAATTCATTTACATGCCTTGATGTAATTCCATCAAAAATAAGATCGTCCTTTTTCTTTTTTTCTGTAAGTTTTTTGAGATTTTCATAAAACATCTTGTCTTGCTCCGATACTAGAAGTGGTTTCTGCCATCTTACACTATCTTTTCCTAAAAAGTCAAACTCTATTACACCTGGTTTTAGATTGATATGCTCAACTCTTAACGTGGTAGCGCCTACTGTATCTGCTTCATCTGGATCTTTTTCATCACCCACTCTCATTGCAGTTTTGTAAATTAAATAACAAACAGTTGCAACCCTCCTTACCTTTTCGTCCTTGTCTGACATCCTCTTTATTACTAAACCTAAAACTTTATCAATCTCGGCTGCGAGTTTTGTTGCCTTGTCATACTTCATCTTGTCACGTTCTTGCTTGAGGTCAGATGTATCAGAAAGCCAGACATATTTTCTTTTATCAGTAAGTACATCAACCCAACTTGCAAGCCACATAAAGTCAGATTCATGAATTACCTTGCCCCAACTACCTGAAGGTGCTTTAGCGTCCTTCCCTAGATTTAATGTCACATCTTTTTCGGTGATCTTTGGTTTCCATTTACCTCTTAGTGGGTGATCACCCCTTCCAATGAAAAGACCTGGAGGCTCTGCCATCCAGTTAGCTACGTCGACTTCTTTTCCATCAATTATTGCCTTTCCATATTTCGCTTTCATTTTTTCTTTAATCTCCTTTCTTGTTGATGCGAGCTTTTTCTTCTCCTCCTTAGTCATGGTTAGTTTGGAGTCTCTTTCAATGTCGACTACTTTGAATGCTTCAGAGAAATCAATGTCTGAAAGTGAAATGTTTTTGAAATTTGCCGGAAGTGCTTTTACAAAATAGGAAAGAAAATTCTTTTGAAAAACTTCATCTTTAACATATGGGGTGTCCTTCTTTTTTGCCCACTGGTAAGCCATTTCTTCAGCATCAATGCTTAGAGGAACTTTCTCTCCCTTGATCTTGATTGTAATACCTTTTGACTCGTAGGGAGGAAGAAACGCAATGCCATTATGCTGAAGGGTTTTCCATTTCATTTTTTATATCACTAAACTTTTGATTAAATCTGTTGACTTTGACAAAAATTGACTTTCTGACGTATATCAATCTAACCAAAAGGATATTCAAAAATTCAGAGTTTTATGCTGCAGTTTCTGTGTATGGATAAAATAATGGCGAAAAAGATGTAATTTAGCTAAAAAGCTCTTTTTTTATGTAATTTTCAAACTCAATGTCTGTCTTGTCCTTCTTTGCTTCAAGGAACATTATAGCATCATTACCAACTGGATAGCGAGGTAATGGGTTGTCAGATGATACTGCCTTGACTATGGTCTTTGCAACCTCTTGTGGGGGAGTACCCATCTCTGACATCATCAACAATCCGTTCATCACTTTGTCAGTCATATCCTTATACACAGAGTCTGGCTTTGTAGTCTTTTTCAGAGTTGCAAAAAGATTTGTCTTGATTACACCAGGTTCTATGATTATTGTTTTGATTCCAAATGGAATCAATTCATACCTCATCGATTCACTCAAACCTTCCAATGCAAACTTGGAGCTAATATAACCTGGGGTTACTGGAAAGCCAATTCTCCCTGCAACCGAACTTACGTTTACGATTGTTCCGGATTTCTGGTTACGCATTGTGGGAAGTACAGCCTGGATTGTTCTTACAGCACCAAAAAAATTTGTTTCAAACTGATCCTTAAGATCTCCAATTGATAAATCCTCTAAACATCCAACAAGAAAATATCCGGCATTATTTACCAGGACATCAATTCTCTTTTCTTCGCTTACTATTTTTTCTATTGCTTTCTTTATGGTGCTTTCATTGTTAACGTCAAGTTCCACGACTTTTACATTGAGATTTTCTTTTTTTGCAATATCTAAAATCTTGTCGCCTTTTTTCACATCTCGCATAGTTGCATAGGTGTGATATCCTTCTCGAGCTAATGCAAGTGATGTCTCAAAACCTATTCCGCTTGAGCTGCCAGTTACTATTGCAATTTTATCCATGTTGGGTGTTTGTTGATGAGACTAATAATTTGTATTGTTCCAGATATTTTTCAGTTAAATCTATTACCTTATACTAGTGGTTTGTCTCCCTCAACAGGATCTGTGATTTCAGTCTTCTCACCATCTATTATTCTCTTGAGAATCTCTTTCGCTGAAAGCTTGTGTAAATACTCGTTGTTGTTGCCACATCTGTAAGAAAACGTACAGCGAGGACAACCAGATTCGCTTTGGCAAGGGCATTCTGTTACTATGTCTAGACTACGCTCAAAGGCCTTCTCAAGTCTGTCAAAGAGGGCTCTGCTTGCACCATTTCCACCTATGGCAGAATCATAGACAAAGACAAGGCCTGATGTTCCAAGGGATATGCCTCCTAGGTCTTGTGAGACACCACCTGTTATCATGTTGCTTCCTTCAATTACAACATGTTCTGTAGCGTGATATCCGCTTGCTTCTACATACTCTTCATTCTCAGATTTACTTATTTCATTTAATGGTCTTGGAGCCTTGAAGACAATTCCCTTTGTGATAAAATCATACTCGAGTGGTTTTTCTAAAATTATCTTTTGGCCTTGTGCAATCTCTTGTCCCAACTCCAAGTTGACATAACCGTAGACTCTTTTTTGAATATGTAACTTACAGAATGCTATTTCAATTCCATTTGCAAACCTTTTCTCAAAAATTGTTTCAATGGTTGGCCATTCTTCTGTCAAAGCCTTGGTATAGTAGGGATAATTTTTTGGAAGATATTCTAATTTTGCAGTCATCTTCTCTGGATATCCAATGTCTTTGACTTTATATCTAGTTCCTGCCAAAAAGTAAATTGCTTGTGGGTGAAGCTCCTCCAAAGCAATTGGTAATGCCCTCTCTCCTACCTTTTTACCATTTAGAAATATGTCAATCGATCTTCCTATTCCTCTTATACTGTAATCTTCTAAAATTGACTTTATCTGGTCATAATTTGGAACATATCTATTTTCAATTAAAACTAGATTGCCTGCACCTATGTGTCTTTCAATGACATCTTTATGTTCTGGTAATTCATGCTTTGCAATTGGTTTGTCACAAGCCATTGCAATAACTTGAAATTCTTCAACAAAGGGATTTTTTGGATCAATGTAAATCCGTTCAACATCTTCAAAATAGTCTGCTGGATGGTTCTTGTAATATTGGGAAATCGGATCATTACCAAGTACCAGAAATGCATATCCTCCCTGACCCTTTCTTGCAGCTCTTCCTATTCTCTGGGTGAGTCTATTGATTGGAATCGTAGATGATATCACTCCATCTACATTTCCTATGTCTATTCCAAGCTCAAGTGTAGGAGTGGCAGAGATTGCAAGTAGCTTGTCAGTCTTGAACAAGTTCTCAACTGACCTTCTATAATTTGCCATCAAGCCAGCCCGGTGGACCTTGATGTCTACTTTTTGCCTTCTTGCTTGTAGTGCCAACAGTTCGGAATTAAGATGTGAATTGGAAAAGACTAGAGTCTTGTGTTGTTGCGATGTCAATTTCTTTAGTATGTCAATCATTAATGCACGTTGGGTCATCAAAGAAGGAAAGAGCATTGAAAATTCTATCTTGCCTTTCTTGCCTGAGCCAGAAACTTGGACCATCTTTGCTCCAAATAACATCTGGCAAAATGATAATGCATTTTCTAGAGTGGCAGATGCCCCAACTATCTGCAACTTGGGTGCAATTCTCTTTAATCTCTTAATAATATAATGAACGTTGGAACCAAAAATTCCAGAATAAACATGAGCCTCGTCTACTGCAAGAAACCTAGTTGTATTAAACAGAGAAGCAAATCTAGTTCTGTGCCATAAGTGATAGTGTAACACATCAAAGTTAGTTATAATTATTTGAGGAGGATTTGCAAGAATCTCTGTTCGCTCTATTTGTTTAGTATCTCCATCAAATACCTCACATCTAATCCCAAGCTTGTCTGCAATTTCTTTTATCTTTGGGTACTGATCTCGTGAAAGAGACTTGGTAGGGTAAACAAAAATTGCTTGTATTGTAGAGGTGGGATTTTTTGAATTACTTATTCTTTCTATGATTGGTACAACAAAGGCCTCTGTCTTTCCAGAAGCAGTAGGGGCAGTGATTACTACATTATCGCCCGAAACGATATGGTGTATAGCTTTTTCTTGGAACTTGTAGAACCTCTCTATACCTCTTGATTCCAATGCCTCGATTATTCGCGGGTTCAGACCCGAATCTATTATAGTAGAGCCCATTTCAGGGTCAGGCTCTTCTATTATCTTAAAGTGCGAAACGTAATATTTCTTTGAAAAAAGAATTGACCTAGTAATCTCTGCAATCTTTGCCCCTCCTATCATTTTGTTTATTTCATCTTCGGTCTGCAAAATTCCCTCTTTTTCTAGAGTTGATTCAGATTGCTTCTTGGTTGGTATCTCATCATTGTCAAATTTTATGAGAAACTCAAGGAAGGCCTCATCCAAATTCTTCTTGTAGTCTATGATGTCTTCAATCTTACATTTGGGGCAGCTAAAGTGTATTTTTTGATTAAAAGTACGTTGTATCTCTATCTTAGATTTACACTTGGGACAATGATGCACTAGTTCAGAGAAATATTCTGGATGATTTAATTTTTGGTAAAACCTTTGAGTGAGAAATGTGTCAAAAAACCACGATGACATATAATATAGTGTCAATTCAAGTCTGATGTGGGCCTTGGAAGTTATTGGGGCGAAGTCCTAGATGTTTTAGAAAAAATAATTCCTGTTTATGACAAGGTTAATTCTTTAATCTCTCTTGGAAAGGACTCTGAGTTTCGTCAACGGGGAATCCGGGGCAGAGTAAATCCAGGAGACTACATACTTGATGCAGGATCTGGTTTTGGTAACATGTCAAAGACAGCATCAAAGATCTGTGATGGCAATCTAAACATAACTTTGTATGATCCATTAAAGCCGATGCTCAAAAACACAAGCAGGCTATTTTCTACAACTCCTGTACTGACATGTGGTGTCTTTGAACACATCCCATTTCGTGATGAAAAGTTTGATGTAGTACTTACTGGTTATTCTCTTAGAGATGCAATTAATCTAAGGATTGCAATATCTGAGATATACAGAGTCCTAAAAAAAGGTGGAAGAT